>JBBSNV010000216.1:0-4607 GCA_038260375.1 Reyranellales bacterium | reverse complement strand
GACTGCCAGTCGAAGCCGAACCACATCACCATGATCGGCGCGATGCCGACGATCGGCACCGCACTGATCAAGCCGCACAACGGCAGCAGCCCGCGTTTGAGGAACGGCACGCGGTCGGCCGCTATGGCAACAATGAAGCCCCAGGCGCTGCCGGCAAAAAAGCCAGCCAGCACCGCTTTGGCAGTCTGCACGAAATCGGGCCACAACACGTCGATGCGGTGGCCCAACACCTGGCCGACCTGGCTCGGCGCCGGCAGCAATATCTGCGGCACGCCGAAGCCAACCACGAAGACCTGCCACAGATAAAGCAGCGCCACACCGAATAATCCCGGCGCGATCAGCATGGCGATGCCGCCGGCATTGAGCCCGGCCAACGCCACCAACCGGCACCACAGGAACACGACCAACCCGGCCAGAAAGATCCAGATGCCCGGCGCCTCAAGGCCGGGCGCGTCCATGGTGGCCAGCATCAGCAACAACGATGCCGCACCACAGCCCAGCACGATCAGCCCCAGAATGTGCTCGCCATATTTCGGCCGTGCGATCAGCAGCAACGCGCCCAGCACGGCGATGATGGCGAGAGCGAACGGCAATTGCGCCGCGATCCAGCCGTTGCCGGCGATCGGGGCCAACAGGCCCAGGATCATCAGCAGCGGCGCCAAGGCCAAAAACCACCTTGGATTTGAACTGGGCATCATGCGCCGCTCCGTTCGGCCAATACGACGCGCTGGACCAGCTCTACCACGAACACCAGCGCCACGCCGACCAGCGCCGCCATCACCAGTGCCGACCAGATCTGCACGGTCTGGCCGTAATACGAGCCACTCAACAAGCGCGCGCCCAGCCCGGCCTGCGCACCCGTCGGCAGCTCGCCGACGATGGCGCCAACCAAGCTGGTGGCGATCGCCACTTTCAAACTGGCGAACAAGAAATCTGTCGCCGATGGCCAGCGCAGCTTGCCGAACAGCTGCGCCTGGCTGGCGGAATAGGTGCGCATCAAATCGAGCTGCAGTGGATCGGGCGAGCGCAATCCTTTGACCATGCCGATGGTGACGGGGAAGAAGCACAGATACATCGAGATGATCGCCTTGGGCAGCACGCCGTCCAACCCGATATTGCCCAGCACCACCACGATCATCGGCGCGATGGCCAGAATCGGAATGGTCTGCGAGGCAATCACCCACGGCATCAAGCTGCGGTCGAGCACGCGCAGATGCACGATGCCGATCGCCAGTGCGATGCCCAGCAGCGAGCCGAAGATGAAACCGAGCAAGGTGGCCGAGATGGTGACGCTGGCGTGATAAACCAAACTCCGCCGGCTATCGATCGGCGTGGCGAACACGGTTTGGTAAAACTCCTCGGCGATCTGGTGCGGCGCCGGCAGCACCGGCCGTTCCATCGCCCAGGAATCTTGCGCCAGCTGGCTGAACGAGGCGGTCTGGTTGTCGCGCGCGTAGCGGTCGAGAATCTGCGGCGCATTGAGCCAGATCGCCAGGCCGTACCAGGCGATTAGGGCGACGATGACGATCACCGTCACCGGAAAGATGCGATGCCACAGAGCACCGGCGCGCGACGGCATCGGTAAACGCAGCGCATCAGTCGTCATAGGAATGACCCGCGCGCAAGGCCAAGCGCACTCTATGCGCGATCTCCAGAAACGCTGGCGTCTCGCGCGCGTCGAGATCGCGCCCGGCCGGCAGCTTGTTGTCGATGATCTGCAATATCTTGCCCGGCCGCGGGCTCATCACCACGATGCGGTTGGACAGAAACACCGCTTCGGAAATCGAATGGGTGACGAAGATGATGGTCTTGCCGGTCTGTTCCCACAGCCGCAATAATTGCTCGTTCAAATGATCGCGGGTGATTTCGTCGAGCGCGCCGAACGGCTCGTCCATCAGCAGCAATTCCGGCTCGAACGCCAGCGCGCGCGCAATCGAGACACGCTGCTGCATGCCGCCGGAAAGCTGCCAGGGATATTTGCGCTCGAAGCCGGTCAGCCCAACCATGGCAAGATATTGCTCGGCCCTTTTGCTGCGCTCCGCCGCCGACAAACCCATGATCTCCAGCGGCAGCATCACATTGCGCGCCACATTCCTCCATGCGTAGAGCGCCGGCGCCTGGAACACGTAGCCATAGGCGCGCTTGAGCCGCGCTTGTTCCGGCGTCACGCCGTTGACCGAAATCTTGCCGTTGGTCGGGCGTTCAAGATCCGCGATCACCCGCAGCAAGGTGGTCTTGCCGCAGCCCGACGGCCCAATGAACGAGACGAATTCGCCGCGCTTGATGCTCAGATCGATATTGGACAAGGCCGTGACCGGCGCATCGGCGGTCTGGAACACCAAGGACAGATCCTTGATGTCGATAGCCACGGGCGAGGCGTCGAAATTGTAGCTGGTCCCTTTGGAAAACGCGGAGTCGGATGCTGGCACGGCGACGCTCATGGTGATGGGGAATGCCGACTCAGCAAGGCGAACTCCAGATCAGTTGGCGTGTTCCAGCATGGCTTGCAGCAACACCTGACAGCCGGCCGCCACATCGGTCTTGGTCGCGTTCTCGACCTCGTTGTGGCTGATGCCGTCTTCGCAGGGGATGAACACCATGCCGGTCGGGGCGACGCGGCTTATATAGCAAGCATCGTGGCCGGCGCCGGAGACGATGTCCATGTGATCATAGCCCAACCGCTCGGCTGCCTTGCGCACGGCATCGACGCAGCCCGGCGCGAACTTGACCGGCGGCGAGTACCAGATCTGCGTCACCTCGGCTTCCAGCTTGATATCAGCGGCGATCTTGGCCACGGAATCGCGCAGCTCGGCATCCATCTTGGACAGCACCGCATCGTCGGGATGGCGAAAATCGACGGCGAAGAACACCTTGCCGGGAATGGTGTTGCGCGAATTGGGCATCACTTGCATCAGCCCGACTGTGGCACACGCATAGGGTTGATTGGCCATGCCGATGCGATTGACCTCGACCACGGCGCGCGCGGCACCCACCAGCGCATCGCGGCGGCGTTTCATCGGTGTCGGCCCGGCATGGGCCTCCTGGCCGATCAACGTGATCTCGTACCAGCGCTGCCCTTGCGCGCCCGCCACCACGCCGATGGTCTTTTTCTCGGCTTCGAGGATCGGGCCCTGCTCGATATGGGTCTCGAAGAACGCGGCGATCTTGCGGCCGCCGACTTGCGCCTCCCCGGCATAACCGATGCGCTGCAATTCCTGGCCCATGGTCTTGCCGTCGAGATCGGCGCGGCTCAAGCCGTAATCGAGATCGAACACGCCGGCAAACACGCCCGACGCCACCATGGCCGGGGCAAAGCGCGAGCCCTCCTCATTCGTCCATACAGCAACTTCAACAGGTGCGTTGGTCTGGTAGTTGTGATCGTTCAACGAGCGAATCACTTCCAAACCGGCCAGCACGCCATAGACGCCATCAAAGCGCCCACCGGTCGGTTGGCTATCGAGATGACTGCCGGTCATCACCGGCGGCAGGCTGTCGTCCTTGCCGGGACGGCGGGCGAAAATATTGCCCATCTTATCGACAGTGATCGAACAGCCCGCTTCCCTGCACCATCTCACGAACAGATCGCGGCCACGCTTATCGAGATCGGTGAGCGCCAGGCGACACACGCCGCCTTTCTCCGTTGCGCCGATCTTGGCCATTTCCATCAGGCTGTCCCACAGCCGGTCGGAGTTGACCTTCACGTTCTGCAATTCAGCTTGGCTCGCCATAGCGCGCTCCTCTTTATTCAGCAGCAACACGTATTTGATCGCCGCTATTCAGCGGCGGCGCGCGGATTGCGCGGGTCGTGATTCCAGTCCATCGCCGGCAGGCCGGTATCGACCTCGACCATGGTGATGCACCCGGTCACCGGACAGACATGTTGGCACAGATTGCAGCCAACGCACTCGGCATCGATCACCTCATAATGCCGCTTGCCGTCCAACCGCGTGGCGGCGATCGCCTGGTGCGATGTGTCCTCGCAGGCGATGTGGCACAGCCCGCAATGGATGCAGGCATCCTGGTCGATCTTGGCGATCGACTTGAAATTGATGTTGAGATGCTGCCAGTCGGTGACGTTGGGGATGGCGCGGCCGACCAGGTCGCTATAGCGCATGTGCCGTTCGTCGAGCCAATTGCTCAAACCATCGGTCATCTCTTCGATGATCTTGAAGCCGTAATGCATGGCCGCCGTGCAAACCTGCACCGTGCCGGCGCCCAGCGCCATGAACTCCGCCCCGTCGCGCCAGGTCTCGATGCCGCCGATGCCGGAGATGGGAATGCCGGCGCATTCAGGATCGCGCGCGATCTCCGCCACCATATGCATGGCGATCGGCCGCACCGCCGGGCCGCAATAGCCGCCATGCGTGCCCTTGCCGTCGATGGTCGGCTCGGGCGCAAAGCTGTCGAGATTGACGGCGGTGATCGAGTTGATCGTGTTGATCAGCGACACCGCATCCGTGCCGCCGGCAAGGGCGGCGCGCGCCGGCTTGCGCACGTCGGTGACGTTGGGCGTCAGCTTGGTGATGACCGGCATGCGGGTGTTCGCCTTGCACCAGCGCACCACCATCTCGATGTATTCCGGTACCTGGCCGACCGCCGCGCCCATG
>JBBSNV010000215.1:0-4613 GCA_038260375.1 Reyranellales bacterium | reverse complement strand
GATCGAGCGCGTGACCGACGAATACATGCGTTGCCTGACTTTGGGCCTTGGGAGGGGCGATCCCGAACAGATCGCCCTCTCAATATCGGAACTGCAGCCCCCCTGTCTAGAGCGGATCAGGATCATACGGAAGCACCGCAGCGCTTCCGTATGATCCTGTGATTCCGCTCTTTTAGATATGTAGAGCAAATTCCCACCTTTTGACGGGATCAAATCGATTCCATCAAAAGGTGATTTGCTCTAGTACGCGGGTTTACGCCAGTGCCTGGCGCAGATCGTCGATCAAGTCCTGCGTATCCTCCAGACCGACCGACAGACGCAGCATGTCGTCGCCAATGCCGAAGGTGGCGCGCAGTTTGGGATCCAGCCGCTGATGCGTGGTGGTGGCGGGATGCGTCACCAGGCTTTTCGCATCGCCCAGATTGTTGGAGATGCCAACCAGCTGCAGCCGATTGAGCGCCTTGAACGCGGCCTTCTTGCCAGCCTTGACTGTAAACGTCACGACATTGCCGCCGCGCTTCATCTGCTTCTTGGCTAATGCCTTCTGCGGATGATCGCCGCGCAGCGGGTAGAGCACCTTGCCGATGCCTTTGTGAGCGGCCAGGAACTCGGCAATTTTCTCGGCGTTGTCGCAATGGCGATCGATGCGCAGGCCCAACGTCTCCAGACCCTTGAGCATGATCCAGGCATTGAACGGCGACAGCGCCGGCCCGGTGTGGCGCAGGAAGGTCGTGAGTTGGTTGTCCATATAATCGTTGCTGCCCAGAACAGCGCCGCCCATGGCGCGACCCTGGCCATCGATATGTTTGGTGGCGGAATAGACCACCACATCGGCGCCGAGCTCGAGCGGCTTTTGCAGGATCGGGCTGGAGAACACGTTATCGACCACCACCTTGGCACCGGCTTTATGAGCCAATGCCGAGACCGCCGCGATATCGACGATCTCCAAAGTGGGATTGGACGGGCTCTCGAAGAACACCACTTTGGCGGGCTTCGATAAAGCGGTGCGCCACGCCTTCAGGTCGCGGCCATCGACCAACACGGTCTCGATGCCGTAGCGCGGCAACAGATCGTTGACGATATAGAGGCACGAGCCGAACAGCGCACGGGCCGAGACCACGCGATCGCCGGCGCGCAGCTGGCACATCAAGGAGGCGAACACCGCAGCCATGCCGCTAGCCGTGGCGCGACAGGCTTGCGCGCCTTCCAGCGCCGCCAGCCGGTCCTCGAACATGCTCACGGTGGGATTGGAAAAGCGCGAGTAGATGAAGTGATCGTTGTCGCCGGAGAATGCGCCCGAGGCTTGCTCGGCCGAATCGTAGCAATAGCCGGACGTCATGAAGATCGCTTCGCTGGTCTCACCGAAGCTGCTGCGGCGCTTGCCGCTATGCACCAGTTTGGTCTGTTCGCGCCAGGTCGTCCCGGCCTTGCTGAGTTCCTTGCCCATCTGTCGCTCCTGCCGGCGCTGCCGGCAAACAAAAAGCCCCGACCAACGGCCAGGGCTTTCAAGAAGCACCCGACCTTTTAGCGTTTTTTAACGTGGTCGCAAGCCGGTCGGCTCAAATCACCACGGCGGCCTTGATAGCCAAGGCCGCAAGCCGCGTCAAGCGGCTCCACTAATACGTTGACGCCAAGTCACGCCGCCGGGGCCGCCTATTTGATCGGCGAGAACGGCAGCGGCGTCAGGATGCGGTTCTCCATCTTTTGAATAAACGGCATCGCCTTGGCCAGATAGGCCAACCACTCGGCATTTCCGGCCATCTCGGCCCGGCGGCGCTCGCGTTCGGCGTAGCTGTCGTAAGCCCATAGATGCACGATCTGATTGAGCTCGCCGACCTCGGTGACGAAGAAGCCGACCAATCGGCCCAGGATGCGGCTCTGCACCGGCAGGCCTTCTTTCTCGTACAGTGCCATCCACTCTTTCAGCTTGCCGGGCACCAGATTGTAGGTGCGTTCGTCGACGATCATCATGGTGTATACTCCACTTTCTTAATGCGATTCGCGCGGGATCGGCGCGCCGGAATTGCCGACCAGGAAGTCGAGATCGACACCCTTATCGGCTTGCAGCACCGAGTCGCAATAGAGTTTGACCCAGCCACGCTCGTCATGCGCGGGCGGTGCTTTCCACTTGGCGCGGCGGCGCGCCAGCTCCTTGTCGCTGACATCCAGATGCAGCCGCCGCTTGCCGACGTCTAGTTCGATCATGTCGCCGTTTTGGATCAAGGCCAACGGTCCGCCGGCCGCGGCTTCCGGCGCGACATGCAGCACCACCGTGCCGTAAGCCGTGCCGCTCATGCGCGCATCGGAAATTCGCACCACGTCGCGAATGCCCTTTTTCAACAGCTTGACCGGCAGCGCCATGTTGCCGACTTCGGGGAAGCCCGGATAACCCTTGGGCCCGCAATTCTTCAGCACCATCACCGAGTTCTCGTCGATGTCGAGCTTGGGGTCGTCGACCTTGGCCTTGTAGTCGTCGATGTCTTCGAACACCACGGCAGGCCCACGGTGCTTCATCAGCTTGGGCGTGGCGGCCGACGGCTTCAGCACCGCGCCGAGCGGCGCCAGATTGCCGCGCAGCACGGCGATGCCGCCATTGTCCTTGAACGGCTTCTTCAACGGGAAGATCACGTCGTGGTTCCAGCACTTGGCGTCCTTGACGTTGTCCCAGATCGTCTTGCCGTTCGCGGTCAGCGCGTTCTTGTGCAGCATGGATCCAACTTCGCGCATCACGGCGGGCAGGCCGCCTGCGTAATAGAAATCCTCCATCAAATATTTGCCCGACGGCATCAAATTGACCAGGCACGGCACGTTGCGGCCCAGCCGGTCCCAATCGTCGAGCGTGAGTTCGACGCCAAGCCGCCCCGCGATCGCGATCAGATGCACCACGGCGTTGGTCGAACCGCCGATCGCACCGTTGACCACGATGGCGTTCTCGAACGCCTGCTTGGTCAGGATCTTGGACATGCGCAAATCCTCGCGCACCATTTCCACGATGCGGCGTCCGGCCATATGGGCCAGCACGCGGCGGCGCGAATCGACCGCCGGGATTGCGGCGTTGGTTGGCAGCGCCATGCCCAGCGACTCGGCCATCGAGGCCATGGTCGAGGCCGTGCCCATGGTCATGCAGCTGCCGGCCGAGCGCGACATGCCGGCTTCCGCTTCGGCCAGTTCGCTCGGATCCATTTCGCCGGTCTTCAGCATCTCGGTGAATTTCCACACATGGGTGCCCGAGCCGATTTGCTGATCGCGGAAGCGGCCGTTCAGCATCGGCCCGCCCGACACGACTAAGGTGGGGATGTCGCAACTGGCCGCGCCCATCATCAAGGACGGCGTGGTCTTGTCACAGCCGGTCAACAGGATCACGCCGTCCATCGGATTGGCGCGGATCGATTCTTCAACATCCATGCTGGCGAGATTGCGGAACAGCATGGTGGTCGGGCGCATCAAGGTCTCGCCCAACGACATGACGGGAAACTCGAGCGGGAAGCCGCCCATCTCATAGACGCCGCGCTTCACATGCTCGGCCAAATCACGGAAATGCGCGTTACAGGGTGTGAGTTCGGACCAGGTATTGCAGATGCCGATCACCGGCCTGCCATCGAACAGATGATGCGGCAGTCCCTGGTTCTTCATCCACGAACGATGCGCTAGGCCGTCGGCATTCATCTTTCCGAACCATTCGCGGCTGCGCAGTTGGCGCTCGCCCGGTTTGGCCGGTACACGCTTCTCGCCGCTCTGCTTGGTGGGACGTTTCTTGCCTGCCATGACGCTCTCCCCAAAATTTCATATTGCTTGGAGGCGATTGCGGCGCAGGAAACGGCCGCTGTCAACGCATTGCGCTGGATCGGTGGCAAGCCCGGCCTGCATCGATCTAGTAGGACGCCGGGTGAGGTGCCGCAATGGATAGCGTGCGCGCCTCCCAAGCCAGGCCCAAGCGCACCGTCGGCTCCGTCGGGCGAGCATAAATTGTGCAACCGCACCACAGGCGAACGGCATGATTTCACACGGCTTTTTCGCGTGACTTGGAGAATTTCCGCAGCCATACTTTCCAGTGACGGAATCCATACTCGGCAGTCGAGATGGTGATGGTCATGGTCATGGTCGGAATAGCCGCTGCGAAGATCGACGTGTTGGGAAAATTTCAAAAATCGGATCGATGCGAATCACGCTCTGCGTGGGCGCATCAATGTGACGTCGCGGCACTCCAATATCTGGCAATACAGGAAAGGTCGCGATGAGTCGCAAGCTGTTTGTGGGCAATCTGCCCTATACGTTTACATCCGAACAACTCACTGAAGCGTTTCAGCCTTACGGCAACGTGGTTTCGGCCAAGGTGATCTCCGATCGCGAAACGGGCCGCTCGCGCGGCTTCGCTTTCGTCGAGATGGAGACCGACGAAGCCGGACAGAACGCCATTCGCGCCCTTGACGGGGCCCAGATGGGCGGTCGCGCCTTGGCTGTGCGCGAAGCGCAGGAACGTCCCCACGGCGGTGGTGGCGGCGGCGGTGGTCGCGGCGGCTACGGCGGTGGTGGCGGCGGTCGCGATGGCGGCGGCGGTTACGGCGGCGGTGGCGGCGGTGGCGGCGGTCGCGAGGGCGGCGGCGGCGGTTACG
>JBBSNV010000214.1:0-4614 GCA_038260375.1 Reyranellales bacterium | reverse complement strand
GAGCTCCTCAAGAGGATGCAAAGGCCAAGATAAACAAGAGATGGATCGGCATGTGATGTGTGACGCTAGAGCAAATCACCTTGTGACGGAATTGCTTCGGACTCCGTCACAAGGCGTAAATTTGCGTTACCCTTTAGGAATAGCGCGGATTCACAGGCGCTAGCCGCACGCGCAGGCGCGGGCTATAGCATCGCCATGCCCGAGCTTCCCGAAGTCGAAACCGTGCGCCGCGGCTTGGAACCCAAGCTAGTCGGCGCGTGCATCACCAGCCTGAAACAGCATCGCGGCAATCTGCGCCTGCCGCTGCCCAAGCGTTTTGCCGAGCGCGTGGTCGGCCGCAAGGTCGATGCGCTCGAGCGGCGGGCCAAATACATCGTGGCGCGGCTGGACGACGGCACCGCCTGGCTGATGCACCTGGGCATGTCGGGCCGCATGATGCTGTTGTCGCATAACGAGGCCGGCGCCACGCCGCTCGACAAGCACGACCACGTGGTGTTCGACACTGACAAAGGCTGGCAGATCCGCTTTCGCGATCCGCGCCGCTTCGGGCTGATGTTGCTGTTGGACCAGGGCCAAACCGAAAGCCACAAGCTGCTCAAAGACCTGGGGCCCGAGCCGCTCGACAAATCCTTCACCGGCGCGGTGCTGACCGCCGCGCTTAAAGGCAAGAAGACCTCGATCAAGGCGGCGCTGCTCGATCAGCGCGTGGTGGCGGGCATCGGCAATATCTACGCCTGCGAGGCGTTGTTTATGGCCGGCATTTCGCCCAAGCGTTTGGCCCATACCGTGCATGGCGAGCGAGCGACCAAATTGGTGGCGGCGATCAAGAAGGTGCTGAAGCAAGCGATCAAGGCTGGCGGCTCTTCCTTGCGCGACCATCGCCAGCCCAATGGCGAGTTGGGCTACTTTCAGAAACGCTTCTTGGTCTACGACCGCGAAGCTAGGCCTTGCGCCAATGGCTGTAAGGATACGGTCAAGCGCTTCACCCAAGGCGGCCGCTCGACCTTCTGGTGCTCGCGCTGCCAGCGTTAAGATGTTTGCGCTTTTGCGCACAGCGATATGAGTAAGCGGCGGCGATTGTCGGCCTCGCCATTTGCCGCTAGGAACGACACATAATTCCGCGGGAGGAAGCCATGACTTACGAAAACATCCTGGTCGAAACCAAAGGCCGGGTCGGCGTTATCCGGCTCAACCGGCCCAAGGCGCTCAATGCCTTGTGCAAGGCGCTGATCGAGGATCTGGGCCAAGCACTCGATGCATTCGAGAACGATTCCAATATCGGTTGTGTGGTGTTGACCGGCTCCGACCGCGCCTTCGCCGCCGGTGCCGATATCAAGGAGATGAAAGACCGCGACTATATGGACGTCTATATGGCGGACTTCATTACCAAGGGTTGGACCCGCGTCTCTACCTTCCGCAAGCCGGTGATTGCCGCGGTGGCGGGCTTCGCGTTGGGCGGCGGCTGCGAAGTGGCGATGATGTGCGACTTCATCATCGCCGCCGACAACGCCAAATTCGGCCAGCCCGAAATCCTGCTCGGCACCATTCCCGGTTCCGGCGGCACGCAGCGCCTGGCCAAGTTCGTCGGCAAGTCCAAAGCCATGGATCTGGTGCTCACCGGCCGCAACATGGATGCCGCCGAAGCCGAGCGCTGCGGCTTGGTCAGCCGCGTCGTGCCGCTCGACAAGCTGATGGACGAAGCAATGGCGGCGGCGGAAAAAATCGCCGCCCTGTCCCTGCCCATCACCATGATCGCCAAGGAATCGGTCAATCGCGCCTTCGAGACCTCACTGGCCGAAGGCATTTTGTTCGAACGTCGGCTGTTTCATTCGACGTTTTCGACCAAAGACAAAATGGAAGGCATGGCGGCCTTCGTCGAAAAACGCCCGGCCAAAGTCGAGCATCGCTAGCACCAGCGAAATCACCGGCCAAAGCAGCAGAATGGGCCACCTTGACGGGTCAGAAAGCGGCGTCTATAAGCCCCGCCTTTCGTACCCTTTCACGTGCCGGCGGCCGGATTTTTGGCCGCGGCGCCAGAATGGCCTGCACGGCAGGCCCACCTGAGGAAGATTAAAGAGCCATGGCCAACCATAAATCGGCTGAGAAGCGCGCGCGTCAGACCAAGAAGCGCACCGCTATCAATGTGTCGCGTCGCTCGCGTCTGCGCGGCGCGGTGAAGAAGGTCGAAGCAACGATCACGTCGGGCGACGGCGAAGCGGCGCGCAAGGCGCTGCAAACGGCCCAGCTGGATCTGGCCCGTGGCGTCTCCAAGGGCGTGATGCATAAGAACACGGCGGCGCGCAAGATGTCGCGCATGAGCAAGCGCGTCAAAGCGCTGGGCGCCAAGAAGAGCTAATCGCAAAAATTCGCGCTGCGCTCGTGGCAGCGGCCCACTCTGTGAAACGCGCCGGCCTTGCCGGCGCGTTTTGTTTTTGCCCGGTTTTGCTTTTGCAACGCGCGTCGTGAAACTTGCGGCAGCGCCGCAATTCGCGCGCGGCGATGTGAATCGCGTGAGTCAAGCTGCAAATCTCTCCGCGGTATGAAGCGACATCGCTGCATGCGACTGCGTGCAAGTCGGACAGCACCAGTGCCTCATCCTTGTGCGGCATGAGACGCGGAACGCACAACGCGGTGCAGGGCCGCGATTTGATTGCGTAATTTCTCCGACCTGCCGCGGCTGTACGATTGGAAGCTTGAAACGAAACTGCGCAGCGGCCCAATCGCGCCATCGTGTTGCCGAAGCATCACTCGATTCTTTTTCTGCGATTCGCAGTTTGACAAAGTTGTCACGCTGGCAATCCATCGCTAGAGTCGATTTCGTTCGCAGGCAAGGCGTGGGGTCGAGTTGGCGGACGTTCGCAAAGAACAAGGCGGCGGGATATTCACCCGGCGCCGCAATCGTAAAAAGCGTCGTGCACTGAATGCCTGACGATTTGATGCTCCGGCATCGGGTCGTAAAACCTTCGGCGACACATTAGTCGAAACGAAGGATCGGGTGAGTGCTGGCGGCGTATCGATGGCACTTCGGTGCATGCATTAGGGGCGGGACTTCATGGTGGCGGATGGCATGACGACAATCGACGATGTCATCCCTGCCCAAGGTTACGCCGGCGATGTCTCGCCCAAATCCGCCTGGGAAATTCTCGAGCGCGAAACCAATGCCGTGCTGGTCGACGTGCGCACCACTGCCGAATGGAATTATGTCGGCGCGCCCGATCTGCGGTCGCTGAACAAGCAGCCGGTGCCGGTCCAATGGCAGGTCTATCCCGTCATGCAGGTCAATGCAGGCTTTGCCGAAGCGTTGCGCGCGGCCGGCATTGCCGGCGACCGGCCGGTGCTGTTCCTGTGCCGGTCCGGCGTGCGGTCCAAGGCTGCCGCTTTGGCGATGACGGCCGCCGGCATGAAGCGTTGTTACAACATCATCGATGGTTTCGAGGGTCCGGCCGACCAGGCCGGTCATCGCGGCACGGTATCGGGCTGGAAGATTTCCGGCCTGCCGTGGCAACAGAAATAGGGCCGGCCCATTCATGACGTACGGGGCGGGGCTACCAGGGAGCGTTGGGGGAATGTTGGACCGGAACAACAAGTTGCAGATCGACGCGCAATGGGCGCGGGTGCGAGCACGGCTGCGCCAAGAAGTGGGCGACCTAGCCTATCGCAGTTGGCTGAAGCCGATGATTTTGGGCGAAATTCGCGACACCAAGTTGCGTCTGGTGGTGCCCACCCGATTCATGCGCGATTGGATCAACTCGCATTACACCGAGCGCCTGAAAAGCCTGTGGGCGGCGGAAAACGCTGCCATCGCCGAGGTCGAGATCTGCATCCAGCCGACCATCGCGGTCAAGGCCAAGGAAGAAGAGGCCGTCGAAACGGCACCGATCGAAGCGACGCCTTCCGCCATGGCGCGCAAGCCGGTCAATGGTCGGATCGGCGATCCGTTCGACGACGATATCTCCGCGCCGCTCGATCCGCGTTTCACCTTTGCCAATTTTGTAGTCGGCAAGCCCAACGAGCTGGCCTATGCCGCAGCCCAACGCGTGGCCGATTCCGCCAGCGTGCCGTTCAACCCGCTCTACCTTTATGGCGGCGTTGGTCTGGGCAAGACGCATTTGATGCATGCCATTGCGCATGCCATTCGCGAACGCGACCCCTCGCGCCGGGTGATTTACCTCTCGGCCGAAAAATTCATGTACAAGTTCATCCGGGCGCTGCGTTACCAGAACACCGTGGCGTTCAAGGAGCAGTTCCGTAGCGTCGACGTGCTGATGATCGACGACGTGCAGTTCATCGCCGGCAAGGATGCGACCCAGGAAGAATTCTTCCATACCTTCAATGCCCTGGTCGACCAGAACCGCCAGATCGTGATTTCGGCCGATAAATCGCCCTCCGACCTCGACGGACTGGAAGAGCGCATGCGCTCGCGTCTGGGCTGGGGCCTGGTGGCCGATATTCACGCCACCACCTACGAGCTGCGCCTGGGCATCCTGCAGAGCAAGGCCGAGCAGGCCAAGGCGCCGGTGCCGCAAAAGGTGCTGGAGTTCCTGGCCCATAAGATCACCTCCAACGTGCGCGAGCTGGAAGGCGGGCTGAACCGCGTCATCGCCCATTCCACCT
>JBBSNV010000213.1:0-4625 GCA_038260375.1 Reyranellales bacterium | reverse complement strand
GCAAAGACCCGGCACTTGCCGGGTCTTTTCGTTTCGGGGATAAGAGGGGCGCTGCAAACGGATACTTGGGGCCCGTAGTTCAGTTGGTTAGAACGAGCCGCTCATAACGGTTATGTCGCAGGTTCGAGTCCTGCCGGGCCTACCACTTCCTATCGCTCGCCTATAGCCGCGTGGTGAGCTCGGTCAGCCAGTCGGGGCTCCAATCGACCAGGCGGCTTTCCAGGGCCTGGCTGAGGCCGGTCAGCGAAGCTGCGCCAAACAGCACCAATACAGCGCCGAGACCGCGCTTCAGGCGGCTGGCCCAATCCATGATGTGCCCGCGCCGCGCCAGCCAGCGCCGCCCACCGGTCGCGATCAGCAACAGCGGCACGATCGCGCCCAGGCTGAAAATCGCCATCACGATAGCGGCGTGAAACAGATTGACCTGCTTGGCAGCCAGCCCGACAGCCGCACCGAGGCTGGGGCCCGAACACGGCAGCCAGATGGCGCCCAAGGACAGGCCGGTTACCAAGGGCAGCAAGACCGAACCCGGCGTCAGGCTCTGCTCGGCGCGATTGGCCAATGCGCCGGCGCGATTGCTCAAAGGTTGCGTCAGCCGGGCCATGCCGCGTTCGAGGAACGGCACCAACAACACCAGGCCCATCGCGGTCATCAGAATGGCGCCGAGCTTCTGCCAGGAATCGTAAGCCAGGCCGAGCGACGGCCCCAGCGCGTTGAGCACCAGCCCGCCGATGACGAAGGAAAGCATCAGACCGCCAGCCAGGAAATACGGCCCGCTGCGGCGCGTCTGCACCGCGCCAGCCAACACCACCGGCAAGATCGGCAACACGCAGGGCGACAGCAAGGTCAGCATGCCGGCGGCGAAGGCCAGCGGATAATCCAACATCGGTCTGGCGAAAAAACAGAGCGCCGAAGGCTTAGAGCGCTTGGCCCAGCACCTTATAGATGCTGTCGCGATCGACCATGCCGACCTCCCAAGCGATTTCCTTGGCGCCCTTATAGATCTTGAACTGGGCCTGGGCGGTGAACTTCAGCGCTTCGACCGCTTTGGGATCGCGGTCGATGTCGAGTTCGAAGAACACCACATCGGCGAATTTCGGATCGCGCGCCACCTCGCCCAAGGTCGGCGCCTGCGCCTTGCAGGTAGTGCACCAGGTGGCAAAGCTGTGCACGACGATCGATTTGCCGGCAGCTTGTGCGGCCTGGAATTTCGCCTGATCGAAGGCCGGCCAAGTCTGGTCGGCCAAGGACAGGCGCGGCACCAGCGCGACGACGACGATCAACAGCAAGATTTTAAGGGCTTTCAGCATCATAGCCTCCTGGCAAACGATGCGATGATTCTGTCATGGCGAAATCGGCGTCACAACGAACGGTACGGTCGCGACCGATCACATAATCGAGCGCGCAGCCTGCACTTTTCGTGAACGAAAGGCCCGGAATCAATCCGGGCCTTTCGTGGATCCGATGCCTCCGGTCGCGGGTTCCGGTCGCGCCGTTCGCTCGTCCGCAGCGGCCATTAAAAGCGATACTGCAGCCCGAATTTCAGTTGATATTCGGTCAAGCCGCCGAAGCCGATTTCCGGGCCACCCGTGCCGGTCGTGGTGCTGTCGGCTTCGGTGAACTTCAGGTATGGCGCGGCGGTGTAGTGATGGGCACCCAGCGACGCCTGGGCCGACAACCCGCCCAATTGCCAGCCGACGCCAAACTCGATCCCGGCGCTAAGGCCGAGCTTGCTGTTAGACAGCTTGTCGCGGCGCGGCTCCGCATCGGCCAGCGGCACGAAGGTCTGCCAGCTGCCTTTGGCGCTATGATAATCCAGCCCCAGCGACACGCCGCCGAAGCTGTAAAAGCCACTGGAAAATTGGTAGCGCCCGCGCAGGCCCAAAGTCGGGCCGACGAAGAAGTCGTTGATCGTGTTCTTCTGGTCGAAGGTGGTGAACGCCACGCCGATATCGGCGGAGATGCGCTCGTCCAGATCGTTATGGCCCAGGCGCAGGCCGAGCGACGGCATGATTGTCAGGTCGCCGCTGCGATACCAGGTCTGCAGCTGCACTTCGCCGCCGATGGATTGATACTGGCCGCGATAGCGCACATCGTTCAGGTTCTGCATGGTGGAGTAGCCGCCGAACGGGTTACCCATGGTCGTCGGGCTGAACAGCCCGATCGATCCGCCGCCCGGCGGCGCGATTTGTTCGGCGCCGTCCTTGACGGTGCTGTCGTAGTACCAGCCGCGCAGCTCGACGCCGATTTGCTTGCCGCTGCCCAAAAACGGCGCATCGAAGCGCGTGCCGATGCTGGCGCCGAAGCGCATCGCGTTGTCCTTGTGCTCCGGCTTGAACGCGCCCAGCTGCTCGATGATGCCGGCGATCTCGGTGCGAAACAGCGCCAATTGCGGCCGATTGAGCAGCATCAGGCCGATCTCCTCGCCCATTATGATCTGCAGCTTGAGCCGATTGATGCAGGCCTTGCTGAACGACGGGATTTGCCCGAGCGCCGCTGCCAGGGCGCGTTGACGTTCGCGCGCCTTGGGCAGGCGTTCCAGCGCATCGATATAACCCGATAGATAGATCAGGCCGGGATCGACGCCGGCACCGGCCGCGCGCACGGTCTCGTTTGCGTTGCGCCGGCCGGTTTGCAAGCTGCGCAAGATGCCATCGCGCGTCAGGCGCAGCTGGTCGAGATTGGGCTGATAGCCGGAAAGCCGGCCATAGTCGTCCACCATCCTGGTCAGGTCGCGCACATTGCTATCGGCCAGCGCTGCTTCGCGCTGCAAATCCTCCACCGCGCGATCGTAAGCCGCCCGGTTGCAGGCAATGGCTGCCGCCTTCACCGCATTGAGCAACTCCTCCGCCGTGCTCTGCGACGTGCCGCTGCGTGGCAGGCCCCGGCTGTCGAACGGCGCTTCCTGCCGATCGGTGCCGACCCGCACGAAGCTGGTGCCGCGCTTGCCGTCGACCTCGACGGTGACTTCGTAATTGCCCGGCTGCAGGTCGGTGAATTCGGCGCGCCCGTTATTGCCGGTGGTTTGGGTCGTCGTTTGGGTCCGGCCTTTAAGTTCTTTGACCGTCACGGTCGCGCCGGACGTGCCCAATGCGCTGCCATTGCCGACGCGTACGCCCAGCGCGCCGGTGGCTTGCGCCCGTGCCGACGTGGCGGAGAATACAATCAGGAATGCCGCGGTTGCTGCCGCGATTGCGGAGCCGCAGTTTCGCTTCGCCTTGATCATGATCAGCTCCCCAAGCGGACCCGATGCAGCCCGCGCGTTGACCCCAAACACGCTCGACCACTCAAAGCTACTGGTAGAATGATACCCTGGAAAATGCCGCCTGACAATTGGCTGACATTAGCCAGGACGGCGGCTGGCATTGCCTGGCTCGACCAAGCGGGTTACAAACCCGCGGCGCACGGCTTCGGCGACGGCCTAATTCCTTGTAATCGGAGTGAAATTCGGTGGCTTCGTACCAATACATCTATGTGATGAAGGGTCTGTCCAAGACCTATCCCGGCGGCAAGGAAGTGCTGAAGAATATTTGGCTGTCCTTCCTGCCGGGCGCCAAAATCGGCGTGCTGGGCGCCAATGGTGCGGGCAAATCGACCCTGCTGAAGATCATGGCCGGGCTGGACGACAACTTCACCGGCGAGGCCTGGGCCGCCGACGGCGTGAAGGTCGGCTACCTGCCGCAAGAGCCGGTGCTCGATGCCAGCAAGGACGTGATGGGCAACGTCATGGAAGGCGTCGGCGAGATCGCCACCGTGATGCAGCGCTTCGAAGAGGTCTCGACCAAGCTGGGCGAAGTGACCGACGCCGACGAGATGACCGCGCTAATCGACGAGCAGGCCGCACTGCAGGAAAAGATCGACGCCGCCGACGGTTGGGACATCACCCGCACCGTCGAGATCGCCATGGATGCTTTGCGCTGCCCGGCGGGCGATGCCGACGTTGCCAAGCTGTCGGGCGGCGAGCGCCGCCGCGTTGCCTTGTGCAAGCTGCTGCTGTCCAAGCCCGACATGCTGCTGCTCGACGAACCGACCAACCATCTCGATGCGGAATCGGTAGCCTGGCTGGAGCAATTCCTGCAGGAATATCCCGGCACCGTGGTCGCGATCACCCATGACCGCTACTTCCTCGATAACGCCGCCGGCTGGATCCTGGAATTGGATCGCGGCCAGGGTATTCCCTGGGAAGGCAATTACTCCTCCTGGCTGCGCCAGAAGGAAGACCGGATGGCCAAGGAAGAAAAGGCCGAGACCTCCAAGCGCCGCACTTTGCAGCGCGAGTTGGAATGGATGGGCCAATCTGCCCAGGCGCGCCGCACCAAGTCCAAGGCCCGCATCGCGGCCTACGAGCAGATGGTGGCCGAAGGCGAGCAACGCAGCGTCGAACAGGCGCAGATCACCATCCCGCCCGGCCCGCGTCTGGGCGAGCTGGTGATCCGTGCCGAGCATTTGCGCAAGGGCTATGGCAACCGGCTGCTGATCGACGATCTGTCGTTCAACCTGCCGCCCGGCGGCATCGTCGGCGTCATCGGCCCCAACGGCGCTGGCAAGACGACTTTGTTCCGCATGGTCGTCGATCAGGAAAAGCCCGATAGCGGCGAATTCACCGTCGGCACGACGGTGAAGCT
>JBBSNV010000212.1:0-4635 GCA_038260375.1 Reyranellales bacterium | reverse complement strand
TCACCGTCGTCGCCGCCGAGAGCGTGACCGTGCACGGCCGGGTCGAGGGCACCATCCGCGCTCGCACCGTGATCCTGGGCAAGACGGCGCGCATCGATGGCGATATCTATCAAGAGACCCTGGCGGTAGAAGCCGGCGCGCATTTCGAGGGTAATTGCCGCAAGCTGACAAAAACGCAGCCGATGGCGACCGGCCCGCGCCCGGTGGAGGCAATGTCTAAGCCGATGGACAACGAACCGCGCCAGGCGGCGTCGGCTAGCTAGTCGCTACTGAATTGGAATTCAAACACCGGGCATAGAGAAAATTGCCTTTTGACGTAATCCGTCAAAAGGTGCGATTGCGCTACATTTTGAATATCGAGTGGATTCACACGACGGGTTGGAATCATCGCGTTGCCATCTTGTCGTGATCTGCTCCAGCCGGCGTTTTCTTTTGTGGCTTTATTTGCGTCGGCCGATCGCGGCCATGAAGGCCGCGGTGTCGACATTGCCGCCCGAGCACACCGCCACCACAATGCGCCCCTTGATGGACAGCTTGCCGGTCAGCACCGCGGCCAGCGCAACTGCGCCACCCGGCTCGACCACGATCTTGAATTCGCGAAACGCCAGTTCCATGGCGTCGCGCGCCTCGTCGTCGGTCACCGCGTGGCTGGCCTTCAGGTTGCGCTGGGCGATGGCGAAAGTGATGTCGCCGGGCGTCGGCGCCAGCAGTGCATCGCAGATCGAGCCTGTTAGCTGCTCGTTCCTCTCCTTGTGGCCGGATTTCAGCGAGCGTGCCATGTCGTCGAAGCCAGCGGGCTCGGCGGCGTGGGTCTCGGTGTGGGGCGACAGGCCCTGCATGGCCAGCGAAATGCCGGTGGCCAAGCCGCCGCCGCTGCACGGTGCGATAATGGCGTCGGGCGCGATGCCCGCTTCGATCACTTCGATGCCGCTGGTGCCTTGCCCCGCGATGATCCAGGGATGATCGTAAGGCGGCATTGGCATGGCGCCGCGCTCGCTGGCCAGTTTCTTGGCGATGTCCTCGCGGCTTTCATTGACCCGGTCATAGAGGAAGATTTCGGCGCCCGAAGCGCGGGTGTTGGCAACCTTCAGCGCCGGCGCGTCGCTCGGCATGACGATGGCGGCGGGCACGTTCAATAGCTTGGCCGCTTCGGCCACGCCTTGCGCATGGTTGCCCGACGACCAAGCGACCACGCCTTTTTTGCGCTGATCGGCATCGAGCTGGCTGATGAAGTTCAGCGCGCCGCGAAACTTGAACGAGCCGGTGCGCTGCAGAACCTCGGCCTTCAGCAGCAACCGGCCACCCAGCATCTGATTGACGCGCTCGTTCTCCAGCAATGGGGTTCGCAAAGCCAACGGCCGGATGCGCAAATGCGCGGCGGCGACATCGGCGAAGCTGGGCGCGGGCAAGGTCATGGTGTCGATCCTGTGATCAAAGGCCCAACAAGGCGGGCAGTTCGCCGAGCGAGCGGATTTCCGCCGCCAGTTCGCCCGGCAATTTCTCGCGCGGCGCGCGGGCACGATTGACCCAGACCGAGCGGAAGCCGAAATCGGCCGAGGCATGGGCGTCCCAGGCGTTGGATGAGACGAAGCACATCTCTTTAGCCGGCAAACCTAAGGCTGTCTCGGCCAGGCGGTAAACGCTGCCATGCGGTTTGAACACGCCGACATCGTCGATGCTCAGCACGGCGTCGAGTTCCTGAGCGAAGCCCGAAGCATCGACCGCCGCTTTCAGCATGGCTTTGGAGCCGTTGGACAGGATGGCGGTTCGCTTGCCGGCTTGGCGCAATCGCGCCAGCAAGCCTTGCGCGTCGGCATAGGGGGAGAGCTTGTAGTAAAGGTCCATGAGATCGGCGCGCAAAGCGGCATCTTTGATGCCTAGCGTGGCCAAGGATACATCGAGCGCATCGCCGGTCAGTTGCCAGAAATCGGCGTGCTTGCCGCTGATGCTGCGCAGCCAGGAATATTGCAATTGGCGGGTGCGCCATTGCTCGGCCAAGCGGTCGGCCTGGGGGCCGATGCGATGCCGCAGTTTGTCGGCCGCCGCGTTGACGTCGAACAAAGTGCCATAGGCATCGAATACGCAGGCCGAGACGGCGGCAAGAACGGCATTCGACATTGGGGTAATCCTAGCGTGCGGTGAGACCGATCACCCGCACCGGTCCGCGAAGTTTCTGACGATAGACATTGACGCCTTCCATTACGCGCTGCACGTAATTGCGGGTTTCTCTAAAGGGAATTAATTCGACCCAATCGATCATATCGACGCTGGGGCCGCGCGGATCGCCGAATTGATCGAGCCACCGCGACACGCGGTTGGGGCCGGCATTATACGCCGCCATCGCCAATTCCGGGGTGCCGCCGAATTTTTCCAGCATGTCGGCGAGATATTGCGACCCCAAAGTGGCGTTGTAGGTGGCGTCGCTGGTCAGGCGGCCCTGCGCATAGGGCATATTCAGCGCCTTGGCGACCCGCTTGCCGGTATCGGGCATCAGCTGCATCAGGCCCATCGCGCCGGCCGGCGAGACGATGGCCACATCGAATTGGCTTTCCTGCCGCGACAGCGCCAGCACCAGGGCCTTGTCTGCCACCAGATTGCCCTTGATGTCGGGAACGGGGAAAGAGGCCTCGTTCAATAGGGTGCCGCTTTCCACCGAGCGCTTGGCGACCTGGATGGCGATATCGGCGCGCCCCCTGTCGAGCGCCAGATCGCCGGCCAGGCGGCGCGTCGCGGGGTCGGGCGCATCCAGGGTGAGCCGCAGCAGGAACCCCCGTGCGCGCTTGCCCTCGTCCACCTGATGGAACAGGCGCGCTAAGGTGACCAGCTCGTTGTGCTCGAAGGCGGCGCGTTGGGCAGCCGTGTAAGCCGGATCGATTGGTAGAGTGAATTGCGTTTGTCTCAATTGCTTGGCGGCAAGCTGGCCGTAATAGGTGTCGCCGTATTGCGCGGCGGTTCGGTACATGCCGGCTGCTTCGCTGGCTTTGCCCGCCGCATCGAGCGCGCGACCGGTCCAATAGGCGCCGCGCGCGCGCGAGATCGGCGTACTGACGCCGGCGTAGAGCGTCTGGAAATGCGGCAAGGCCAAATCGGCGCGTTTCAGGAAGCGCAGTGCGATCCAACCGGCCAGAAATTCGCCCTCGGCGAAGGCGGCGCCCGAACTGCCGCCATGATTGGCGGCGATCTTGTAGGCATCGTCATAGCGTCCCTGGCCGATCAACTCGCGCGCTTGATAGCCGCGCTCGATCCACCATGGACCGCCGTTGGCGCCAGTGCCATTTATCGCCAGCAACAAGGTGGTGGCTTCGCCGTCGCGGCCCATGCGGCGCAACCAGCGCGCCCGCTCGAACAGCAGGCCGGGCTCGTTCTGTATTGCTTGCGGCACCAAGGCTACGAGGTTTTCGGCGTCCGGCGCCTTGGCCATTAGCGCCATGCGTGCTTGGGCGACGTATTGGTAATTGGTATCGAGCAGCGGCAGGATGCGCCGCGCATCGCTGTCGTTGCCCTGCCACAACAGCCGATCGACCCGCGCCCAATGGTCGGCCTTGGTCAGTACCGCGCCGTAGCGGTCGAGGAAGCCCTGTTCATGACCGGGATTGAGTTCCAGTGTGATCCAATACTCGCGCAGCTTGGCATTGAACCTGTCGGCCGGCAGCTTGCCGGTTAGCGCCTCGAGATGGCGCAAGCCGCCATCGCCGGTTATGGGCCCGTCCTTGGCATAAAGCCGCGCCACCTGGTCGAGCGGCGTTTCGAGCTGCAGCTGCCCTTCGGCACGGCGGCGCAACGTCGCCATGTCGGGCCAGTTGGGATTGGCGGCGATGAAGGTGGCGACGGCGGCAAAACTGGCCTCGCTGTTGGTGTCGCGCAAATACATCCATTGCACGTACTTGGCCGCCGCCGGTTGGTTGGTGGCATTAGCTGCCTCCATCGCGTCGCCCCAATGCGCACTATCGGCGGCGGCAATGGCGCGTTGAAAGTTCTTGGCTTCGGCCGGCGACATCACGCCACCGGCCAGGCTGCGATGGCTGGGTGTGGCGGCGGGCGGCTTCTTGACCTGATTGGAGATGGCGGTTGGCGGCGTTTTTTTGACCGGCGCGGTCGGCTTTGCGGCTGGTGGCGTCGGTTGCGCCAGCGCCGGAGCCAGCGGCGCCATGAGCAAAATCACCAGCAGGGCTGCGCCCCGCATTGCACAGCGCGCAATCGCACGCGCCGGTGCCTCATACCGCATCGTAGGAACCATCGCTAAACTCATGATCGGCAAGATCATATAGCAATTGGCGCACCGCGTCCACGCCGTACCCACTAGGGCTTGCGTGCTTGCCGCGTTGTGCGCCCCGTTATATGGTCGCGCAACATCGCAAAATGGCGCGGTTGGTGCTGCCGATCGCGTGGAGGATCGTATGTTCAAGGGCTCGTTAGTCGCGCTGATCACGCCGTTCAAGAACGGCAAGGTCGACGAGGCTGCTTTCCAGTCGTTCGTCGATTGGCAGATTCGCGAGGGCACGCATGGCTTGGTGCCGTGCGGTACCACCGGCGAATCGCCGACCATGAACCATGCCGAACATCATCGCGTGGTCGAGCTGTGCGTCGAAGTGGCCAAAGGCAAAGTTCCGGTGATGGCCGGCACCGGCTCCAACT
>JBBSNV010000211.1:0-4636 GCA_038260375.1 Reyranellales bacterium | reverse complement strand
GCCCAGGCCTTCGGTCTCGTTGCGCTCCAGCACCGGCCCGAGCTGGATCAGCTGCTCCTCGCGCCGCGCGTCGATCTCGGTCGCGGTGCGCTGCGCGTTGGGCGCTTGCCGGTCGAGCTGCGCCATCATCGTGAACAGATCGTTGAAGAACACCTTCATGATGCGCGCCTGAACCTCGCGGATGTCCTCGCGCAGCTCGCCGATGGGCGGAGCGACCTGGAACACCGGGCGGAAGCCGACGCCGTTGTTGATCTGCGGCACATAGGTCACCGCGCCCGGCAGCAACGAAGCCGGCTCGTTCTTCATGCCGATATCGGCCAGCATCGGCGGGTTGACGTATTTGTCGATCGCCTGGGCCTTGCGTTTGGTCTCGACCTGCAGCTGCTTGATGTCGCCCAGCGCATCCATCGCCGGCGAGCGGCCATAGGAATCGTTGCCGGTGACGTCCCAGCGCGGGCAGGAGAACGGCTGGTCGCGATATCCGCCGATCTCCAAACAGGAATCCTGGCGCGCACCCTGCTCCCAATAGATTTCGCGAAACCAGAAGGCGCGCGGCTGGGGCAGCCTGGCAGCATCATGGGGCGCATCACCTTGCTCGTCGTGCGGGTCGCCATACCAGGAGGCCGACGGCGCGCTTGGCCCGGCGCCGTAAACATCGCCGATCGAGCTGTCGATATAGGCCGGGTTGGGTTCGATGGCGTGGCACACCACGATCTCATGATCGCGCGATCCGCCGCCGGTCTGCGCGCTGGCCCACAGAGTCTGCACCGTCTCGGAACAGGAATCGAGGCCGAACTGCTCGACCAGCTGGCTCACCGTCATGGTGAATTTGCGATACAAGGTGTCCACCGCGAAGCCGGCGCTCTCGGCGCAGTAATATTCGCCGGCGCACGGGTTGTAGCAGCGGATCGTGGTGTCGGAATCGTCGTAGATGATCATCGGCGCGGTGCCGAACACCACCAGGTCGTGATATTGCGTGGCCTTGGCGGTGTAGTAATTCGAGGCGGCCATGACGCGCTGCATGATGCGCATGACGTCGTCGAGCCATTGCTTGACCGCTTCGTCCTGCGCCACCAGCTGGTTGGGCACGGTCAGGCGAAACCACGGCCGCGACGGCGAGGTGATGCCGCTCATCATGCCGTTGGCCAGAGTGCGCGCCGCCACCGTGCCGGTCGAATCGATGATGCTGGAATTGATCGGCGAGCCGCGATTGAATTGGCCGGGCGCAATCAAATAGCGATAGCGGCGCGGCAGGACGTAGCGCGCCAGCTCGGCCCAATGGGTCCACCACGAATAGCGCTGGGTGTCGAGCGATTGCAGCCGGCCATCGACCGCCCGACGGATGCGCGCGATGTCTTCGCGTTCGGGAAGCGGCAGCTTGAGGGGCGCGGGCGCCGGGTTGGGTTTGGGGTTGGGGTTGGGTTTGGCTTCGAGCGTGGATGGCGCCGCAGCGAAACCGTTGCCGCCACCCGATTTACCAAGTGCGCCGGCCAGCGTCGACTGCATCGCGTTGGTATCCATCTATTGTCCCAGCAAGGTGTTGCCGGACGAACCCGAACTGCGGCGGCCCGGCAGGCCGAGCGGCGAGGTCAGCAAAGTGGACGGGCCGGCCAGCGCGCGGCGCTGCTTGGCCGGATCGCCGATGGTCGAGGGCGCCTGGATCTGCGGCGGCGGCGGCGCTTGGATCGGGTCAGGCTGGGGAGTCTTGCCGAACAGTGAGCCCATGATTCCTCGCAAACGATGCAGCGACGCGTGATGGGCGCGACGATGCGGCCGCGCAGCGATCTCGCGCAACAAATGCACCGTCTCGGGCGTGGGGAATCAATTCACAGGAAGGAGGGGGAGGCATCGATTGCGATCGGCAAATCGAATCGCACCAATCGGCCAAAAGCGTTATTGACTTTAAGATCAATTTCTATTGACTTTAACATCAACTGGCTTATGTATTGAGAATGAGCGAATTGATCGACGAAATCTTCGAACGGGCCCGAGACAAGAATGTGCCGCAAACTCTGCTGGCCAGTAAGGCAGGCGTGCGGCCAGAGACCTTGTCGCGGCTGAAGCATCGCGACAATTGCGATGTCAGGACCCTGGAAAATCTAGCCTTGGCTGTCGGCTATCAACTTGCGTTGGTTCCGCTCGAGCAGGGCGGCAAATACCAGCTCTATTCGCCGCGCGAACGTGCGCGCGAGAAGGCAGCATCGCGACGGCACGATGCCGAACTGATCGCGTCGGGCCAGGCGACCCGTGAGCAAATCCAGCGCCGCAACGCTTTCTTTTCGATTCCCAATGTCGAATTCCCGTTGTTAGGGCTGTCGCGCAAAAAGAAAAGAAAATAGTCGATGCCACCTACTGCCGCGCCTAAACCGGTAATGTTCACCGTGGCCGATGCGATCGAGGTGGCGCGGCACTTACAGTCGTCACCAAGGGTTTTGCTGGTGGGCGGCCAATCCTTGAACTTTTGGGCCGAGCAATTCCGCCATGGCGTTCCGGAATTGGAGCGGCTAATGCCTTTTCAAAGCAGAGACGTCGATTTCATCGGCTCGGTGAGAGACGTCAAAACCTGCGCACAACTCCTCGGTGGTCAAGTTTTCTTGCCACATATCGATCACCACACACCGGAAACCGGCATCGTCGATTGCCTGCTCAAGGGGCGCGAACTGAGAATCGATTTCTTGGGTTCACTTGCCGGCGTTGGCGTCGACGAAGCGCAGTCTACCGCCATTCCAACGATGAGCGACGGCATATTGCTGCGAGTGATGCATCCGGTGCTGGTGTTGCAAAGCCGCTTGGCCAACATATTCACGTTGCGGCGACACGACGATGCGGCCCTGAATCAGATGCGGGCTTCGATCTACGTCGTTCGCGAATTCGTAAAGCGCACGGCAACTGAAAACTATCGGACCGCGCTCGACCTTGTTGAAGACGTTTTCGAAATAGTCTGTTCACCCAATGGGTTGCAGTTGATGTCGAAATACAACATCGACATCTTTCAGGCAATCCAACTCTTTCCGGAATTACCTAAGGTTTTTGCTGAAAAACGCTGGCCGATTATGATCAAATTTCTCGCCAAAAAGCGCATCCAACAAGAGAAAACCAAAGCCGCCATTGCCAACCGGCCTAAAGCCCGCAAGCCCCGCTGATCCTCAGGCAAACGGATCGTACTCCGTCGCCACAATGTTCTTGCGCCACTGCGCGTGCGGCCCGCCGGCGTTGGTGCTGGGGAACACCGGATAGGCAAAGGTCAGCGCCAACGCATCGCCTGAGTCGGGCGACGCCAGGTCGCGCTTCTTCATATCTTCCTTGCGCTCCAGTTGGATCTCGTCGCGCGCGTTCATGCCGTATTGAACACCGGTGAGGTCGCGCGCCAACTCAGCATCGTCGGGAATGGCCAACCCAGGCAGAGACTCCCGCATCGTACCCCACATCTCCGCCCGCTTGTTGGCGTAGCGCGTTGGGTCGATATCAAGTTGGTTGCGATCGGCCTTGCCGCCGAACTGCACTTCGCGCACCGCAATGTTGAGTTGGCGCAGCCGATCGATCACGCCGCCACCCACCCCACCGCCATCGACATGGATGGCGTCGAATCTGTAATGCCGATGCAGCTCCGCCACCTTGGCCGCAACAGCCATGGTGTCGGCCTGGCGCAGCTTGATCCAGGGCGTTGTGCGCGCGTCACGGCCTTTGCGAATCGCGATTACGGTTTGATCGTCGCCAAAGCGCGCCACGTCGACCCCGCAGATCAGCGGATCGTGCAGATGCGCGTTCACTTCACGCTTCCTCGCTGCTTCCACCACATCCGAGCCGATGAACTGCATCGAGCTGGTGCGCGGGAATTGCCCTTTGACCCGCACCCGCACGAAATCGGAATCCTCGCCATAGGCATCGATCCAGTTCTGCATCTCGATCTTGTTGGTGCCCTCGACCTGGCGCGCATCGATCTCGCGCGTGATCCAGCGTGATGCATCGGATCCAAAACACGCCCGAAACGCGCCGGCCGGCTCGGTGGGGTTGCCGAACGCCAGCCAGATAATCTCGGTATCGGCATCGGTCAGTGCGCCATTGGCCACGTCCCACACCGAATCGGCAATCGCCGACGCCTCGTCGAACATCAGCACGATGCGCCGCTTCTTGTTGTGCAAGCCGGCGAAGGCCTGGTTGTTGTTCTCGCTCCACGTCACCTGGTCGCAGCGCCACAGATCCTTCAGCACCGGATCGGCGGCGCGAATCGACGTGGCTTCGAACTGGAACCAATGCTTGCACAAGGACAGCCGATGCCACTTGGCCACTTCCGGCCAGGTCTTGGTGCGCAGCTGCACGCCGGTGCCGGCAGTGACCACCACTTTGGTCATCGGCATGGTGGCCATCGCCCAATGGATCACCATGGCGACCAGCGCCGACTTGCCGATGCCGTGGCCCGAGGCAACGGCAATGCGAATCGGCTGATGCCCCTGGCCGTCGGCGCCACCCCGCGCACCCTCGCGCAATTTCTGGCCGATGGTGTCGAGCAGCTCGGCCTGCCATTGGCGCAAGCCCGGCTCGTCGGCCAGCTCGGTGCCCGCCTCGCGCCACGGGAAGGCAAACTTGGCAAAGCCCAGCGGGTCGTGCTGGAACTTCGCGATGGCGGCGATCAGCT
>JBBSNV010000210.1:0-4651 GCA_038260375.1 Reyranellales bacterium | reverse complement strand
GAAGATTTCCTGCGCCGCGCGGTTCTTATACTCGATGCGGCCCTCGCTATCGACCAACACCACGCCCAAGGTCAGATTGTCGATCAAGGATTCCAGCAGCGCGTTGCGCTGCTTCAACGCCGCCACTTCGCGCTGCAGGCGATAGCTGGCCGTTTCCACCTGCGGAAATTCGACGACGTTCAGCTGGGCATCGATTTTCATGAGTGCGGCTCCACCTTCGCTGGTGGAAGTATTCGCGAGTGCCGCCCTAGCTCTTATCGAAAAGAATTTTCGTCGTATGCCATTGCGGAATGCGGCGTCAGCGCTGGCCGCGCTTTTTGGCGGTTGCCGGGCGAACTGACGCATCGGTCATCAATTGGCGGTAGATTTCGGCGGCGCTGTCGCGCGCCACGCGGCGTAACCCGTCCACCAGCAGCGAGGCCTTGGCATGGCTGGAGACCGCGCAATCGATCGCGTAGTGCACACGTGGCTTGAGCGGCCGCGCCACCAAGCGGCTACCGACGATTCGGATCGCGCCATTGGCGCTCAAATCGCCGGCGATGGTCACGCCCAGGCCTTCGGCCGCCATCAAACACGCCGCCAGCGCCGTCGATGCCTCGACCGTTACTCGCGGCACGATGCCCGCCTTGTCGAACAGGCCGTTGACCGTTTGTCGTGCTTCGCGAGTGGTGGCCAGGCCAATCAGCGTTTCGCCTTCAAGGTCGGCAATCTCGATGGCCGGCTGGTTTGCCAGCCGATGATCGGCCGGCATCACGCAGACGACGTCGGCCACCAGGATGCGCTCGGTCGGCATGGTGCCGGGCGCGGTTTGGCTGTCGGGAGTGAGATCGCGCGTGGCAAAGCCGATATCGATCGTGCCGGATACGATGCCTTGCACCAATTGCCGGCCGCTGTCGCATTCCAGCGACACCTCGACATTGGGCCGGGTCGCTAAAAAGCGCGCGATCACCTTTTGGATGAAGCCGCTGGCCAACGTGGGATTGGCGCCGACCACGATGCGGCCGGCGGCGGGCTCGCGCAGGGCTTGCGCCACGGTGCTGAGCCGGTCGAGGCCGCGCCAGGCGCTGACGACTTCCCGGTACAGCGCCATCGCCTTGACCGTGGGCAGTACGCGGCGGCCTTCGCGCCGGAACAACGGATAGCCCAGGCTGCGCTCGAGCGAATCGATCACCTTGCTGATGGTCGGCTGCGAGACCTGCAAGCGCTTGGCAGCGCCGCTGAACGAGCCTTCTTCGATTGCGGCGCGGAAGGTTTCGATCTGACGCAGGTTCATTGCCGCATTGTGCGGGAGGGCGGCCGAACCGCGCAACCGCTTACACGCAATTCAACGGCCCGGTCCGCCGCCGGAGATCTCTGGGCACTCGACATGGCGTTCCACGAATGCCTTGGCCAGCAGGATAACTAGGGCCAGCAGGCTGACCGCCGCCGTACCGATCTGTTCGATGCAGCCCTCTATCTGCCAGAGTTGCCGGCGGGGTGGAAAAATCCGGCACTGCCGAGACCGTTCGACGGCGCCTCCGCGCGCACGCTGGCCGCGACCGCCAGGACCAAGGCGATCGTCGCCACGGTGGCGAGGACGAACCGCCTGCTCAAGAAGCGTGAACTCATGATCGACTCCTAATCAATCCGGCAGGATTTCAATTTGAACGGATAGGTTTAACAGTTGGCCAGTGGCTGGATATGAGGCGGGCGCCAACAGATCCTGCGTCGGCAGCCGGCCGCTCAGCGCCCCTAACTCGGTGTCTGCCCAGGGCGCGGCCAAGTTCACTGCGCGGCCCGATGCAACAGGTGACGGCGCAATTCGGAGATGGTGGCGCGGCCATCGCCGGTCGGCTGGTAGAACACGTTGAAAGCGCGTTGTGCCTTGCGCCAAGCTTGTTCGGCGTCTTGCCGGTCAATGACGAAGGCATCGAAGCCCGCGCGCTGCATGATCAGCAGCTGATCGAGCAGCACATTGCCGCTGGCACGTAATTCACCGGTGTAGCCCAGCCGCTCGCGCAGGATGCGCGCCTGACTATAGGCCCGACCGTCGGTGTATTTGGGGAAGTCGAGCACGATCAAACCAAAACGGTCCAGATCGGGCTGCAATGCCGCGACATCGTCGGTGTTCTTCAGATGCACGCCGATGGCGGCGTTGCGGCCAAGGAAGTTTTGCCGCTCGGCCTGCCAACGCGCCAGCGACAGAACGACCGGCTCGTCGCTCGGTGCCGGGGCGTCGTCGGGCACCTTCTGCCAAGCGTCTTCGCCGACCCGTCCGTTCTTAAGCAGCGGCATAGAGGCGCTCCTTGAATGGCGCGTTGCCGACGCGGCGATAGGTGTCGAGGAAGCGCTCGCCTTCTTGGCGCAAATCGAGATAGGTGCCGACCAGATTCTCGACCGCTTCTACGATCTGATCGCTGGCCACGGCGGAGCCAATAATGCTGCCCAGCGTCGCGTCCTCGCCGGCATGGCCGCCCAAGGTGATCTGGTAGAATTCCTCGCCGTTCTTATCGACGCCTAAGATGCCGATATGCCCGACGTGATGATGGCCGCAGGCATTGATGCAGCCGGAGATCTTGATTTTCAGCTCGCCGATCTCATGCACCTGCGCCAGCTCGTTGAAACGCGCCATGATGCGCTGCGCCACCGGAATCGAGCGGGCATTGGCTAGGGCGCAATAGTCGAGGCCCGGGCAGGCGATGATGTCGGTGATCTGGTTGGAATTGGCGGTATCCAATCCCAACACTTTCAAAGCCGGCCATAGCTTGGGCAGATCGGCCAAGGCAATGTGGGGAAGAATCAGGTTCTGCTCGTGGCTGACCCTGATTTCGCTGAAGCCGAATTTCTCGGCCAGATCGGCGATCGCTTCCATCTGCTCGGCCGAGGCATCGCCCGGCGCCACGTCGCCCTTCTTCAAGGACAGGGTGACGATGCCGTAGCCCGGTACGCGATGCGGCGCCACGTTGGTGCGCAGCCAGCGCGCGAAGTCGCGGTCTTCCAGTCGCAGCGCTTCCAGCGCCGGCACGCGCTCGGGCCGCGCCGGGTAATGGGGCGGCGCGAATTGCTTGGTGATAAACTCGATCGCATCGGCCGGCAATTGCAGCCGCCCGTCGCGCAAGGTCTGCCATTCTTCCTCGACCCGGCGCGACATTTCCTCGACGCCGATCTCATGCACCAGGATCTTGATGCGCGCCTTGTAGATGTTGTCGCGGCGGCCAAACTCGTTGTACACGCGCAGGATCGCTTCGAGATAGGACAGCAGATCCTGCTTGGGCAGGAATTGGCGGATGGTCTTGCCGATGATCGGCGTGCGGCCCAGTCCGCCGCCGACGATGACCTCGAAGCCGATCTCGCCCTGGGCGTTGCGGTGCATGCGCAGGCCGATGTCGTGCACCTTGACCGCGGCGCGGTCGTTGGGAGCGCCGGTCACCGCGATCTTGAACTTGCGCGGCAGGAAGCTGAATTCGGGATGCAACGAGGACCATTGGCGGATGATCTCGCACCAGATGCGCGGGTCTTCGATCTCGTCGCGCGCCACACCGGCGAAGTGATCGGCGGTGGTGTTGCGGATCACATTGCCCGAGGTCTGCAGCGCGTGCATCTGCACCTTGGCCAGGTCGGCCAGCACATCGGGCGCTTCGTCCAGCTTGATCCAGTTGAACTGGATGTTTTGGCGAGTGGTGAAATGGCCCCAGCCGCGATCGTAGCGGCGTGCGATATGCGCCAGCTGGCGCAACTGCGGCGCGGTCAAGGTGCCGTAGGGCACCGCGACGCGCAGCATATAGGCGTGGAGTTGGAGGTAGAGGCCGTTGGTCAGGCGCAGCGGCTTGAACTCGTCCTCGCTCAGCTCGCCCGCCAGGCGGCGTGACACCTGGTCGCGGAATTGCGTGACCCGTTGATCGACAAAGGACTGATCGAATTCGTCATAGCGATACATGATGATCTGCTCCGACGTTAAATGTGTTGGACGGCAGCGATGCCGGCCTCGATCACGGTGGGACCGGCGGCGCGGATGCGCTCGCGCAAGGTGACGGCTTGCAATTCGCCGCTCTGGTCGGATACGGCAAACAAATAGGGTCCGACCACGATCGCGTTCTTGGCGTCTTGTTCGGCCGCGGCCAGCAATTGCGCCGCTGCGGTTTCGTTCGAGGCCGTCTCGGTATCGACCAGTTGGGTCGACCAGGCGCCGGCCCGGGTACGAAATATCACCGCGCCGTCGCGCAACCGGTTGCCGGTCACGGCTTGCAGCGCGACTTTCTCTTTGGACTTTTGGACTGGGGCGCTCATACGGCCTCCTGCAATTCGATGAAGTTGGTGTCGGTTCGTTGATCGGCCACGGCCAAAGCGGCGACCTTGCCGATCACCAGCAAGGCAGGCCCGTTGTGGCGCAGGGCGAGCTGGGGCAAATCGGCCAAGGTGCCGACGCTGACCCGCTGATCGGGTCGGGTGCCGCGTTCGATCACCGCGACCGGTGTGGCGGCGCCCAAGCCCGCATCGGTCAGGCGGCTCGCCACCATGCCGGCCGCGGACAAGCCCATGTAAACCACGATGGTATGATCGGCCCGCCCCAGCGCCTGCCAATCGGCCACCGGCTCGCCGTTGCGTGCGTGGCCGGTGACGAAGGTGACGGCCGAGGCCAGATCGCGATGGGTCAGCGGGATGCCGGCGGCGG
>JBBSNV010000209.1:0-4667 GCA_038260375.1 Reyranellales bacterium | reverse complement strand
TCGCATTTGAAGGTCTTCAGCGCCTCGCGCAGCACCTCGAGCGGCATCGGCGCCGCGCCATAGACGACGATCTTCAGGCTGGACAGGTCGGTTTCGCGGATTTGCGGCGCCTGCAACAAGAACAAGATCATCGCCGGCACCAGCAGCGCCACTTCGATGCGGTGTTTCTCGATCGCTTCGAGGATTTGCGCCGGCACGAATTCGCGGAAGATGTAGTTGGTGGCGCCGCCATACATGCCGACCATGCCCCAACCGGCGCCGCCGATATGGAACGCCGGCATGCACACCAGATTGGCGACTTCGGGATTGAGCAGCCATGAATCGGCCCAGAGCGGCATCATCCAGGTGAAATTTGAGTTGCTAATTTGCACGCCTTTGGGATGGCCGGTGGTGCCGCTGGTGTAGAGCTGGATCGCCACGTCGTCTGCTGCGATCGGCAGCAGTGGGTCGTGCTCAGAAAAGCTGTCGCGCCAGGCTTCGAAGCCGCCCCATTCGGCATGCTTGCCGTTGAAGGCGATGATCTTGCGCACGGTCTTCAGCTCGTGGCGGATTTTCTCGATGGCAGGGAAGAACTCTTCGCCGACGAACAGTATCTCGGCTTTGGCATCGTTGATGACATTAGCCAGGCGATTTCCGGCGGCGCCAACCGCCAGTTGACCGAGACCAGCACGGCGTTGGCTTTGGTGGTGCCGAACAGCAATTCGAAAAAGATGTCGGAGTTCTTGTCGAGCTGGGCGATGCGCGCTTGGGGCTTGACGCCCTCGGCGATCAGCCCGTTGGCCACCTTGCTTGCGCGACGATCGAGCTGGCCGTAGCTGGTGGGCACGCCGTTATAGACCATGGCCGTCGATTCGGGCCGCAGCCGCGCGTGCATTCGCGGTATGTCCGCCACGGCGGACAGGTTGGGACGGGTCATCGAGCGCCTCCATCGCCGCCCCGATTCTGCTGCCGGTTGCGACCGAGGCATCCTAACAAAGGGGCGCGGCGCAAAGAAAGCAGGCGATGGCGGCGGCGGCAATGTTATAGTGCTCGGCCAGAGCGGATCAGGATCAGACGGAACCGCTACGGCTTCCGTCTGATCCTGTGAATCCGCTCTATATTGAAGATTAGAGCAAATTCACGCCTTTGACGGAATCCAAAGAGATTCCGTCAAAGGCGATTTGCTCTATAGGTTTCGCGCCCCGGAACGGCTCATCTCGACGATGTTTTCGCGGTTATTTGGCAGCAAGGACAAGATCAAGCGACCAGCTGCCCGCGTTCCGGACGGCATGCGGGTTTATGCCATCGGCGACATCCACGGCCGGGCCGATCTGCTGGCCGCCATGCATCAGGGCATCAATGCCGATTTGGCGCAGAACAAGCCTGCCGGCGAGGCGGTGCTGGTCTATGTCGGCGACTATATCGATCGCGGCATGCAGAGCCGGCAGGTGATCGACCACATCCTGTCCAACCCGGTGCCGGGCGCGACCAAAATCTATCTCAAGGGCAATCACGACGATTCGGCGCTGCAGTTCCTCCACGATGCCGAGTTCGGGCCGATCTGGTTCAGCTATGGCGGCGACGCCACGATATTGAGCTACGGCGTGCGCATGACGGCGGGCAAGGTCGGCGCCGATCGCTTCGAGGATATGCGCCAGCAATTCGAGGCGGCGCTGCCGCCGGCGCATTTGGAGTTCCTAACCGGCCTGCAAAGCATGTATCTGTGCGGCGATTATCTGTTCGTGCATGCCGGGGTGCGTCCGGGTGTGGCGCTGCCCGACCAAAAGCCGGAAGATTTGATGTGGATCCGCGACGAGTTCCTCGGCAGCCGCAAAGATCATGGCAAAATGGTCGTGCACGGCCACACCGTGACCACAGTGCCGGAACAGAAAGACAATCGCATCGGCATCGACACTGGTGCTTATGCGTCGAACCGGTTGACGTGTTTGATTTTGGAAGGCGATCGACGCGAGTTCATCGCCACGGAAAAAGCATCGCGCGGCAGCGCCGAGATCACGGTCGCGCCAGCGAACTGAGCGGCGAACTGAAACGGGGGATCTGGTATGGGCAAGCGTATGTTGGTGACCGGCGGGGCCGGTTTCTTGGGTTCGCATCTATGCGAGCGGCTGCTGGCTGAAGGCAATGACGTGCTGTGCATCGACAATTATTTCACCGGCACCAAAGCCAATATCGCCATGATGCTCGACAACCCGCGCTTCGAAGTGATGCGCCACGACGTGACGTTCCCGCTCTATGTCGAGGTCGATGACATCTTCAATCTGGCGTGCCCCGCCTCGCCGGTGCATTACCAGCACGACCCGGTGCAGACGACTAAAACCTCTGTGCACGGCGCCATCAACATGCTGGGCTTGGCCAAGCGCCTACGCGCGCGCATCATGCAGGCTTCGACCAGCGAGGTATATGGCGATCCCACCATGCATCCGCAGACCGAGGATTATCGCGGCAACGTCAATCCGCTGGGCCCGCGCGCCTGCTACGACGAGGGCAAGCGCTGCGCCGAAACTTTGTTCTTCGACTATTGGCGCCAGCATCGGCTGCGCATCAAAGTGGCACGCATCTTCAACACCTATGGCCCACGCATGCATCCCAATGACGGGCGCGTGGTGTCGACGTTTATCGTCCAAGCATTGAAGAACGAAGACATCAGCGTCTATGGCGACGGCATGCAAACCCGTGCTTTTTGCTACGTCGACGATCTGATCGAAGGCTTCATCCGCCTGATGGCGACGCCGGACGATTTCACCGGCCCGGTCAATCTCGGCAATCCCGTCGAACTGCCGGTGCGCGGCCTGGCGGAAAAGATCATCGAAATGACGGGAAGCAAATCGAAGCTGATCTTCCAGCCGCTGCCGCAGGACGATCCGATGCAGCGCTGCCCCGATATTACCTTGGCCAAAAACAAACTCGGCTGGCAGCCCAAAGTGACGTTGGAAGAAGGCCTGAAGCGCACCATCGCCTATTTCGACGGCGTGCTGAAAGCGGGTGTCAAACCGGGACGCGCGAGTTAGCTTAGTCGCGCCCCATCAATCACGACCATATTTGTCGTCGAAGCGCACGATGTCGTCTTCGCCCAGGTAGCTGCCCGACTGCACTTCGATCAGGTGCAACGGCTGGTCAGTCGGGTTTTCCAGCCGGTGCTTGGTGCCGAGCGGGATATAGGTCGATTGATTCTCGTGCAGTTGGAACACGTCGTCGCCGCGCGTCACTTGCGCGGTGCCACGCACCACGATCCAATGCTCGGCGCGCTTTGAGTGCTGCTGTAGGCTGAGGCGCTGGCCCGGTTTGACCGTGATGTGCTTGACCTGATGGCGTTCGCCCGCATCGATCGATTCGTAAGCGCCCCACGGCCGCACCACGCGGCGATGCGTGCTGGTGGTGGTCGAGCCCTGTTTCTTCAGCCGCTCAACCAAGATCTTCACGTCTTGCGCTCGCTCGCGATTGGCCACCAGCACGGCATCCTTGGTGGCAATGACGATCAAATCCTCGACGCCTAAAGTGGCAACGAGAATGCCGTCTTCGCTGCGCACGTAACAATTGGCGCTGGCTTCGAGCAGAGTGGCGCCGGCGGTGGCATTGCCCTGGCTGTCGCGCGGACTGACATTCCACAACGCATCCCACGAGCCGACATCGTTCCACCCCATATCGACCGGCATCACGGCGGCGCGTTGGGTTTTTTCCATCACCGCATAATCGATCGAGCGGCTGGGGCAGGCAGCAAACGCCTCTTTATCGAGGCGGGTGAAGTCGAGATCGCGGCGCGCTTTGGTCAAGGCCTCGCGACAGGGTGCGACGATGCCGGGTTCGAGGGCTTCCATCTCGCGTAGCAAATCGGCGGCGCGGAACAGGAAGATGCCGCCGTTCCAATAATAGTCGCCCGAGGCGAGATATTTCTGCGCCGTCGGCAGATCGGGTTTCTCGACGAAGCTATCGACGGCAAAGGCGCCATCGCTCAAGGGGTTGCCGCGCTTGATATAGCCATAGCCGGTCTCTGGCGTTTGCGGCGCGATGCCGAATGTGACCAGCTTGCCGGTGGCGGCGGCTTGAGCCGCGGCAGCGATGGCGGTGCGGAACGCATCGCTTCGGGCGATCAAATGATCCGACGGCATCAGCAGGATCAACGCATTGGGATCGCGATCGGCCAGGAGTAACGCTGCCACAGCCGCGGCCGGCGCGGTGTTGCGCGCCACCGGCTCGAGCACGATGGCGCTGGGCGTAATACCCGATTGGCGCAATTGCTCGGCGATGACGAAGCGATGCTCGTCGTTGCACACCACGGTGGGAGCAGCACAATTGGGCATGCCGCGCACGCGCAACGCGGTTTGCTGCAGCAGGGTTTGCTCACCAAGTAGCGGCAGGAATTGCTTAGGGAACAGCTCGCGCGATAGCGGCCACAGCCGCGTGCCGGCGCCGCCTGACAGAATGACCGGATAGATCGTGGGCGAGGTCACAATGAAAGATCAGCCGGCCGCGCGGCGCACGGCGGGTTGGGTCATTTGGTCGTGAATCCAGCGATAGGTCTTTTCCAAGCCGGCTTCCAGGCTGATCGACGGCGACCAGCCAAGCTTCTGCTTGATCAAGGTGTTGTCGCTGTTGCGGCCGCGTACGCCTTTAGGCGCATCGAGCTTGTAGCGGCGCTTCAGTTTGATGCCGGCGATGCTCTCGGCGAT
>JBBSNV010000208.1:0-4680 GCA_038260375.1 Reyranellales bacterium | reverse complement strand
GCCAGCCGCCGAAGATCGAGCGCGCGCTCGATGCCTATCTCACCACCGTGTCGGATCATGGCTTCAACGCCTCGACCTTTGCTGCACGGGTGATCGCCTCGACCAAGGCCGGTCTGCTGTCGGCGGTGGTCGGCGCGTTGTGCGCATTGAAAGGCCCACTGCATGGCGGCGCGCCAGGCCCGGTGCTCGACATGCTGGACGAGATCGGCGGCACGCAGAACATCGAGCCCTGGCTCGACACCACCCTAAGCAGCGGCGGCGTGCGGCTAATGGGCTTCGGCCATCGCATCTACAAGGTGCGCGATCCGCGCGCCGATGTGTTGAAGGCCGTGGTGGCGAGCTTGGATCCTAACAACGGCCGGCTCGCCTTTGCCGCCCAGGTCGAAGCTGCGGCGGTCAAGGCGCTGCGCAAGTTCAAGCCCAACCAACGGCTCGATACCAATGTCGAATTCTATACCGCGCTGCTGCTGGAAGCGGTCGGCCTGCCCCGCTCGGCCTTCACCTGCGTGTTCGGCATGGGCCGCGTGATCGGCTGGTGCGCGCATATCCTGGAGCAGGAGCAGACCGGCCGCATAATCCGGCCGCAATCGCGTTACGTCGGGCCCCCGCCGGCACGGGACGTGGCGGCATAAGCCAAAACAACACCGCGGCAAACCCAGCCGAGACGTGACCGGCCGAGTTCGCTTGCGACGATTGCAGACGACGCTGGCGCTAAGGGCAACGACGCGACTAGCATGCTCGGCACAACACAGGAGGCGGCGTGACGATGGCGATCCACGGCAGTTGCTTTTGCCAACAAGTGCGCTTCGTCGTTACCGGCAAGCTGACCGAGGTGTTGAACTGTCATTGCTCGATGTGCCGCAAGCAACATGCGGCCGCTTTTCGCATCCGTGCCACGGTGCAGGCTGCCGACTTCCAATGGCTGGCGGGCGAGGACCGGCTGACGCATTTCGAATACGCGCCGGGCCGCTTCTACGCCTTCTGCGGCACCTGCAGCAGCCGGATGATCTCTTATGCCCCGGCGACGCCGGACAGCTACGGCCTGCCGCTGGGCGTGCTCGACGACGATCCCGGCGTGCGGCCGGCAGCCCACATCATGGTGGCCTACAAAGCGCCCTGGCACGACATCACCGGTGACCTGCCGCAATTCGCCGAATTCCCACCGCCACGTCCTAGCGCGCCAAAAGCCTAGCCGGCAGGACGGCTAGCCCCCGATCTTGACTTTGCCGGCGTGGTCGCTATGGTGCGCGCCCTTAACGAGTTTCGCCGGTTTTACGCCGGATTTCCTGGCTTTTTTTCGAGGTTTTACCATGGCTAAGCCGGCAACCGTCCTGATCAAAATGATCTCCAGCGCCGAAACCGGTTACTACTATGTGACCAAGAAGAACCCGCGCACCAAGACCGAGAAGATGGAACTGAAGAAATACGATCCGGTCGCACGCAAGCACGTTACGTTCAAGGAATCGAAGATCAAATAGGCGGTCTTCGGACCCACAAAAAAGCCGCCGCTTCGGGCGGCTTTTTTATTGCCAAGCGCCAGCGATAAGACCAAGTCGCGCAGCCCGGTCTGCGAGCCGAAACGGCCGGCCAGCCTGCCTTGCTCCTGCCCGACTGACCCTCTATCGTCCGCCCAAGCCCCAAGCTCCAGACCAAGAAATTTCAGGAGGAACCATGAGCGCCCAACTGTCCCGCGACGACTGGAAGAGCAAGGCCGACGGCCTGTCCTACCGCAACCAAGCCTTCATCAACGGCAAGTACGTGGCCGCGCTGTCGGGCAAAACCTTCGACTGCATCAATCCGGCCACCGGCAAGATCCTGACCCAGGTCGCCGCTTGCGATAAGGACGACGTCGATGTCGCGGTAAAGGCCGCACGCGCCGCGTTCGAAGGCGGCAAATGGTCGAACATGGCGCCGGCGCGCCGCAAAGCGATCATGCAGAAGTTTGCGGCACTGCTGCTCAAGCACACCGACGAGCTGGCTTTGCTCGAGACCTTGGACATGGGCAAGCCGATCCAATATTCCACCCGCGTCGATATTCCGGGCTCGGCCAATGCCATCAACTGGTTCGCCGAAGCGGTCGACAAGATCTACGACGAAGTGGCGCCGACCGATCCGCGTGTGCTGGCAATCATCACGCGCGAGCCGATCGGCGTGGTCGCTTGCGTGGTGCCGTGGAACTTCCCGCTGCTGATGGCCGCGTGGAAGATCGGCCCGTCCTTGGCCGCCGGCAACTCGGTGATCCTCAAGCCGGCCGAGCAATCTCCGTTGACCGCCATTCGCGTGGCCGAACTGGCGATGGAAGCGGGCATTCCCGAAGGCGTGTTCAACGTGTTGCCCGGCATGGGCGAGACGGCGGGCCAGGCTTTGGGCCGTCATATGGATGTCGATTGCGTGGCCTTTACCGGCTCGACCGAAGTCGGCAAGTACTTCATGAAATATTCCGGCGAATCGAACCTCAAGCAGGTGTGGCTGGAATGCGGCGGCAAGTCGCCCAACGTGGTGTTCGCCGACGCGCCCAATCTCGATGTCGCGGCGCGCACATCGGCGTTCGGGATTTGGTTCAACCAGGGTGAAGTCTGCACCGCTGGCTCGCGTCTGCTGGTCGAGGAGAAGATCAAGGACGAGTTCCTTGAGAAACTCATGGCAGTGGGCGCCAAGATGCAGCCGGGCGACCCACTCGATCCCAAGACGCAGATGGGCGCTATGGTCGACGAGACCCAGGCCAAGCGCGTCATGGGCTATATCGAATCGGGCAAAAAGGAAGGCGCCCAACTCAAGATGGGCGGCGAGCGCACCTATATCGACAATGCCGGCGCGTTCATTCCGCCGACCGTGTTCGACAATGTCGAAAACAAGATGAAGATCGCGCAAGAAGAGATCTTCGGACCGGTGCTGTCGGTAATCACCTTCAAGGACGCAGAACAAGGCCTGAAGATCGCCAACGACACGATCTACGGCTTGGCCTCGGGCGTGTGGACCTCCGACATCAACAAGGCGTTCAAGTTCGCCAAGGGCCTGCGCGCGGGCTCGGTCTGGGTCAACACCTATGACGGCGGCGATATCACCACGCCGTTCGGCGGCTACAAGCAATCCGGCATCGGCCGCGACAAGAGCCTGCATGCTTTCGACAAGTTCACACAGCTCAAGACCACCTGGGTGCAGTTGTCGTAACGACTTCTTCCATAAACGCGATCAGGGCGGCTTTCGAGCCGCCCTTTTCATATCTTGACCTCTCCCTGCTTTAGCGGGGCGAGGAAGACCGCACGAAATACAGCGAGCAACGGGCGCGTTCCCCCCGCCGCCAAGGCTGCGTATATTGGCGCGATGTCGGAAATCAAACACCTCAATCTCGCGCTGCAAGGCGGCGGCGCACACGGCGCCTTCACCTGGGGCGTGCTCGACCGCTTGCTAGAAGACGAGCGCATCGAGATCGAAGGCATCAGCGGCACATCGGCCGGCGCGATCAATGCCGCGGTGCTGGCCCAAGGCTATGCTGAGAATGGCCGCGCTGGCGCACGCGCCACGCTGGACAAGTTCTGGCGCGATCTCAGCCGCTACTCTTTGTTCAGCCCGGCGCAACGCAGCCTGGCCGACTGGATCACCGGCAACTGGAATCTCGACCGCTCGCCGGGCGTCGTGTGGTTCGACATGATCGCGCGGCTGTTCTCGCCCTACGACAGCAATCCCGGCCATTTCGATCTGCTGCGCGACATGCTGTCCAAGCGCATCGACATGGACCGCGTGCGCGCCTGCCATCAGTTGAAGCTGTTCGTCTGCGCCACCAATGTGCGCACCGGCCAAGCCAAGGTGTTCACGCGCGATGAGTTGAGCATCGACGTATTGCTGGCATCGGCCTGCCTGCCCACCATGTTCCAGGCCGTGGTGATCGACGGCCAGCCCTATTGGGACGGCGGCTATATGGGCAATCCGGCGATCTGGCCACTGATCTATTATTGCCAAGCGCGCGACGTTGCCATCGTGCAGATCAATCCCTTGGTGCGCGAGGGCGTCCCCAAGACCACGGCGGAAATCCTCAACCGGATGAACGAGATCAATTTCAACGCCTCGCTGATTGCCGAGATGCGCGCCATCGCCACGGTCAAGAAGCTGATCGAGGAAGGCGCGTTGTCGGGCGAGGCCACCACGCGTTACAAGAACATGCTGATCCACCTGATCGCCGACGATCCGGAAATGGGCAATCTCGGCGCCGCCAGCAAGTTCAATCTCGATATCGCTTTCCTGCTGCACCTCAAGGAAACCGGCCGCAACGCCGCCGCGCTTTGGCTGAAGGACAATTTCGACAAGATCGGCTATCACTCCAGCGTCGATATCCGCGCTACCTTCCTGTAAGCGCAAACGAGGGAATCATGATCCGCGCTCTTGCTGCTTTCTTTTTGCTCTGCCTGGCCGCCTTACCGGTGCAAGCGCAGGACAAGATGGATACGACGTCGCGTATCGTCGTGATGTCGGCCTTCGAGCAGGAGCTGGTGCTGCTGCAGTCGCGCGCCCAGATCGAGCGCCGTGTCACGGTCAACGGCGTGGAATTCACCCTCGGCAAGCTAGCCGGCAAGGACGTGGTGATGTTCTTGAGCGGCGTCAGCATGGTCAATGCCGCCATGACCACTCAGCTGGCGCTGGACCGCTTCAATGTCAGCGCCGTGGTGTTCAGCGGCATCGCCG
>JBBSNV010000207.1:0-4771 GCA_038260375.1 Reyranellales bacterium | reverse complement strand
GTTCGGGTTGGACGCTTCGCGTGTCAACGGATCGGAACGCAAACGCAGCAAGAGGGCGACGGCCGCCGTCAAATAGACCGCGGCCACCACCACAAACACCATGCGCCAGCCGAGCAGATCGCCCAGCACGCCGCCCGCCACCTGGCCAAAGATCATGCCGGCCAGCTGGCCCGAGATAAAACGCGACAGCACCGCTTGGCGGCGCTCGAACGGCACCACGTCGCCGACCCAGGCCATGGCCAGCGGGATCACCGCGCAGGATGCCGTCGCCGTGGCGAAGCGGCCGATCGCCAGTAGAGTGAGCGACGGCGCAAACGCGCAAGCCAATGTGGCAACCGCCGAGATCAGGCTGGTGATGACGATGACGAGGTATTTGCCGTAGCGATCGCCGACCGGACCGTAGAACGGCTGCAGCAAGCCATAGGCGATGGTATAGCCGGTGACAATCACCGATGCCGCACCCACCGTGACGCCGAAATCCAGCGACACTTGCGGCAGCAGCGGATCGGAAATGCGGATATTGGCGGCGCTGGCAAACGACGCCATTGCCAAGATCGCCATCGAGATCGTAGGGATCGGGCGTTCGGTTGCGGTGGCGGGAGAAACGGTCTGGGACATGGGCCGGCGCAGCCTAGGCGGCGGCGCGGCAGTGGCCTAGCGGCTTTATTGCAAAGCGCCTATTCGCCTCGGCTTAGCTCGATTCCTTGGCGCAGCGTTTCCACACCTGATCGCTCGGCACCACCGGCCCGGCCTTGAACTGCATAGCGTATTCGCCCATCAGGAACATTTCCGCTTTCTTGCCGGCGCCCGGTTCTTTTGCCGGCACGACATAGGTGAAAGCGTGGCGCGTGTAATCGCCTTGAATATGCGCGCCGCCTGGCGTGACGATATCGGGGCCCCTAATCGACACGCGCAACTTGTTGTCGGGCGAGCACCAATCGCCGTCGATCGCATCGGCCCACGCTAGGCTCGGCGCCAGCAACGCCAGCGCCGCCATCGAGACGACGAATTTCCTTTGCATTGCCGTCTCCTATTCCGCGGCGACCGCGATGCCTTCCTGCTCGGCGCTGGGCGCGATGTCCGACACCGTGGCGCGTTGCATGTCGCGCCGCCAACGCAGATCGTCGAATTCCTTCCCGCGATGCATGGTGCAGCGGTTGTCCCACATCACCAGATCGTTGATCCTCCAGCGATGGCTATAGACGAACTGACGCTGCGAGACATGGGCGATCAACTGGTCGATCAACGCGCGGCCTTCGGCCTCCGGCAGCGACGGAATGCGCCCGGCATGCGAGGCGACGTAGAGCGACTTGCGGCCGTTCTGCGGGATAGTGCGCACCAGCACTTGCGGCACCGGCGGCATCGCCGCCCGCTCCTCGTCGGAGAAACTGGTGAAACCCAACCGCGCGCGCGAATAAAAGATCGAATGCTCGGCGATCAGACCGTGCAGTTTGCGTTTCATGTCGTCGGGCAGCGCATCGTAAGCTGCACGCTGATCGGCGAACTCGGTTTGTCCTCCTACGGGAGGAATAGCGCGCGAGTACAACAGCGAGCACAACGCCGGCAGCCGCTTGAACGACGAATCGGTGTGCCATATCTGGTTGCCCAGTTGGAACATGCGCAGCCGGCTGTCCTTGCCCCAGATCTTGTCCTTGTGATTGAGATTGGACACGTCGGCCAGATCGGCGCGCACGCGCATCGGCGTGTCGGAGCGATAGACGCCGATCGAAGTCTCGAGCGGACCGAACAGCTTGGCGAAATCCAGATGCTGGTCCTGGTTTAGCTTTTGTTCGGGAAACACCAGCACCGAGTATTTCCAAAACGCCTGTTTGACCGCTTCGGCGTCTTCAGCCGAGAACGGTTGCGACAGGTCGAGATCGCCGATTTCGGCGGCGAAACTATCGGTAGCCGGACAGACGGTGATCGCCATGATCGCTTCCTCCAGACTGTCGTTTCTATGAGCAATTGGATCACGACCAGCGGCGTCCCGCAACGGCTAGCAAACCGCCAGAATTGACCGATTGTCCCGCTATGCCTAGCATCCTCCCATCACGATCGAGGAGGCTTCATGGCGACCCTGATCCGCGGCGGCACGATCGTTACCGCCGACCAGACCTACCAGGCCGATGTCTATTGCGCCGACGGCGTCATCAAGGCGATCGGCACCAAGCTCGACGTGCCGGCCGGCACGCGCATTGTCGATGCGCACGGCCAATACGTCATGCCGGGCGGCATCGATCCACACACCCATATGGAATTGCCCTTCATGGGCACTACGGCGAGCGAGGATTTCTTCTCCGGCACCGCCGCCGCCTTGGCCGGCGGCACCACCATGATCATCGACTTCGTCATCCCCGATCCGCAGCAGCCGATCCTGGCCGCCTACGACACCTGGCGCGGCTGGGCGGAAAAATCCTGCGCCGATTATTCGTTCCACGTCGCCATCACTTGGTGGAGCGAGCAGGTCAAACGCGACATGCAAACCTTGGCGCGCGAGCGCGGCGTCAACAGCTTCAAGCATTTCATGGCGTATGAGGGCGCCATCATGGCCGACGACGAAGTGCTGGTGAACAGCTTCACCGCGGCGCGCGACCTGGGCGCCATCTGCACCGTGCATGCCGAGAACGGCGAGCTGGTGTTCCATCTACAGCAGGAATTGCTCAAGGCCGGCATCAATGGGCCCGAAGGCCATCCCGCCTCGCGTCCGCCCGAGGTGGAGGGCGAAGCCGCCAACCGCGCCATCCGCATCGCCCAGGTGATCGGTGTGCCGCTCTATGTGGTGCACACTTCGTGCAAGGATTCACTTGATGCCATCGTGCGTGCGCGCAACGAAGGCCAGCGCGTGTTCGGCGAAGTGCTGGCTGGGCATTTGCTGATCGACGACAGCGTTTACCAGAACCCCGATTTCGACACCGCGGCGGCTTACGTCATGAGCCCGCCGTTCCGGCCCAAGGAGCATCAGGAAGCGCTGTGGCGCGGCCTGCAATCGGGCAATCTGCAGACCACCGCGACCGATCATTGCTGCTTCTGCGCCCCACAAAAAGGCATGGGCCGCGACGACTTCACCAAGATTCCCAACGGCACCGGCGGCGTCGAAGATCGCATGGCGGTGCTATGGCATCACGGCGTCAACACCGGAAGGCTGACGCCCAACGAATTCGTGCGCATCACCTCGACCAATGCCGCGCAGATCTTCAACATCTATCCGCGCAAGGGCTCGATCAGCGTCGGCGCCGATGCCGATCTGGTGGTGTGGGACCCCAGGGCCAGCCGCACCATCTCGGCCAAGACGCATCACCAGAAAGTGGACTTCAACATCTTCGAAGGCATGAAGGTGACCGGCATTCCCTCGCACACCATCAGCCAGGGCAAGGTGGTGTGGGCCGATGGCAAGCTCGATGTCGAACGCGGCGCGGGTCGCTATATCGACCGCCCAGCCTTCGCGCCCTATTACGCCGCGATGACCAAGCGCCAAGAGCTGAAGATGGCCGCGCTGCGCAAGCGCCAAGCGGCGGAATAGTTACGTGTCGTCCTGAGCGCAGCGAAGGACCTTGCCGCTGCCGTTGCGCTCTTTGCACGTCGGCGCTCTTCGCAGCTGCAAGATGCTTCGCTGCGCTCAGCATGACAGAAAAATAAGAAGGGGAGGCAAATGCCTCCCCTTCTGTTTCGACCGGAGTCGAAATTACTTCTGCGCCGCGTCCCAGATCTTGTGGGTCCAGGCGCCTTCCGGCTTCTTGGTGATCACCGGATCGGATTTGCTGCCCAACAAGGTGGTGATCGTCCTGTCATACGCGGCGGGATCGAGATAGCCCAGCTTGCCGCCTTCGACCAGCTTGGCGATTTCGCCCATCATGCGGATCTGGTGGTCTTTCTTCTGCGCACCCGAAGTGTCGTTGGCCAGCACGATCTTGACCGCCTCATCCTGGTTCTTGACGGCGTAGTCCCAGCCCTTCATCGATGCTTTGACGAAGCGCGCCAGTTTGTCGGCCGTCTTCGGATCGTCGAGCGACTTCTGCAGGGTATAGAGGCCGTCCTCGAGAGTGGCGACGCCCTGGTCCTCGTATTTGAAGACGATCAAATCGTCGGCCTTCATGCCGGCTTCGATCAGCTGCCAGTATTCGTTATAGGTCATGGTCGAGATGCAGGCCGCTTGCTTCTGCAGCAGCGGATCGACGTTGAAGCCCTGCTTCAGCACCGACACGCCATCGGCGCCGCCGGTGGTTTTGTAGCCCAGCTTGGCCATCCACGACAGGAACGGGTATTCGTTGCCCGAGAACCACACGCCCAAGGTCTTGCCCTTGAAATCGGTCGGCGTCTTGATGCCGGAGTCTTTGCGGCAAGTCAGCATCATGCCCGAGCGCTGGAACACCTGGGCGATGTTGACCAGCGGCACGCCCTTCTCGCGCGTCGCCATGGCCGAGGGCATCCAGTCGACGATCACGTCGGCGCCTCCGCCGGCGATCACTTGGCTGGGATTGACGTCGGGGCCGCCCGACTTGACCGTCACGTCGAGGCCGACTTCTTTGTAGAAGCCCTTGTCCTTGGCGACGTAGTAGCCGGCGAATTGCGCCTGCGGCACCCATTTCATCTGCACCGTCAGCTTGTCTTGCGCCGACGCCGCACCGGCGCTGAGCGCCATGGCAGCGGCCGCGATTAGTCCTAGTTTCATCATTTTCATGAGCCTCTCCTCTTTCTTCTGCGTGATTATATTACGTGCGATAGGACGGATGCCAGAAAGTACAAATGCGTTCGACCGCGGCGATGGCGCCGT
>JBBSNV010000206.1:0-4775 GCA_038260375.1 Reyranellales bacterium | reverse complement strand
CGCGCATCACCGTGATCACCATCCCCAAGGATAAGATCCGTGAAGTGATCGGCACCGGCGGCAAGGTGATCCGCGAAATCACCGAGCAGACCGGCGCCAAGATCGACATCGAAGACGATGGCACGATCAAGGTGGCGGCGGTCTATAGTGCCGCGGCGCAAAAGGCAATCGACTGGATCAAGGGCATCGTGGCCGAACCCGAGATCGGCGTGATCTATACCGGTAAGGTGGTGAAGACCGTCGATTTCGGCGCCTTCGTCAACTTCCTGGGAGCACGCGACGGTCTGGTGCACATCTCCGAACTGTCCCTGCGCCGCGTCGGCAAAGTCACCGACGTAGTCAATGAAGGCGACCTGGTCAAGGTCAAGGTCATGGGCGTTGACGATCGCGGCAAGGTCAAGCTGTCGATGCGGGCGGTCGATCAGGCCACCGGCGAGGACATCTCCAACAAGCCGCGCGACGGCAATCAGGAAGCCCAGAGCGGCGGCGAGTAAGCCGCGGCCCTTTGCCGAAAAATATTCCGGCCGGATGGGCTTTAAACCCCGTCCGGCCGTTTTAGTGAAGAACCTTAATGCCTTAGGCGACTGGCGGGACGCTTTAAAAGTACCTATATAATCGACAGAGCATCTGTAAAGCGTTCGGCATCTGGGGCACCATTAGCCGCTTGCCGCAAGAGTCCAAGCTGTAAGTCCAACTGGGATTGTTCAATCGATGAAGGCGTTGCGCCCGCTGAAGATATCGGGACGAGAAGTGCTGCCGCTGGTCGAAGGCGGTAAGGGCATCTCCGTGTCCAACGGCCAAAGCTCGGGCGCCTGGGCCGCAGCCGGCGGCGTCGGCACCTTCTCCGGCGTCAACGCCGATTTCTACGACGAGAATGGCCGCGCCATCAATCAGGTCTATCATGGCCGCACGCGACGCGAGCGCCACGAAGAGCTGCTGGCATTCGGCATCAAGGGCGGCATTTCCCAAGCGCAAATCGCGCACGAAATGTCGAACGGCAACGGCGCCATCCACATGAACATCTTGTGGGAGATGGGCGGCGCCGAACGGATTTTGCACGGTGTGCTGGAAGGCGCTAAAGGCATCATCCACGGCGTGACTTGCGGCGCCGGCATGCCTTATCGCATCGCCGAAATCTGCAGCCGCTACGGCGTTTATTATTATCCGATCGTTTCCTCCGCGCGCGCGTTCCGCGCGTTGTGGAAGCGCGCCTATCACAAATTCAGCGAAGGCCTGGGCGGCGTGGTCTACGAAGATCCATGGCTGGCCGGCGGGCATAACGGGTTATCCAACAGCGAGAATCCGCTGAAGCCGGAAGACCCGTATCCGCGCGTGGTCGAGCTGCGCAAGGAAATGAATCTTTACAAACTGGGCGATGTGCCGATCTTCATGGCCGGCGGCGTCTGGTATTTGCGCGAGTGGGATCATTGGCTCGACAATCCCGAGCTGGGCCCGGTCGCTTTTCAATTCGGCACGCGCCCGTTGCTGACCCGGGAAAGCCCGATTTCCGGCGCCTGGAAGCAGCGCCTGCTGACCCTGAAAGAGGGCGACGTCTATCTCAACCGCTTCAGCCCGACCGGCTTTTATTCCTCGGCCGTGAGTAACCGATTCCTCGACGATCTAAAGGCGCGTTCCGAACGCCAGGTCGCCTATTCCATGCATGAGGTCGGCCAGCACAACGCGCCGTTCGGCGTCGGTGCGCGCGGTCGCCTGGTCTATCTGACCAACGACGACAAAAATCGCGCCGAGCAATGGGTGGCGCAAGGCTTCACTCAGGCGATGCGCACGCCCGAGACCACCATCATCTTCGTCACGCCCGACCAGGAAGCCAAGATTGTGCACGACCAGATTGACTGCATGGGCTGCCTGTCGCAGTGCATGTTCAGCAACTGGTCGCAGGATGCCGATCATCACTACACCACCGGCAAGAAAGCCGATCCGCGCTCGTTCTGCATCCAGAAAACCTTGCAAGAGATCAGCCATAGCGAACGGGTCGACGATCAACTGATGTTCGCCGGCCACAATGCCTATCGCTTTGCCGACGATCCGTTCTATGCCCACGGCTTCGTGCCTACCGTCAAGCAGTTGGTCGAGCGGCTGCAGACCGGCAACTAGGTACCGCGCGCCGTGTCCTTGGCCTTTGCCAAGCGTCCGTATCCGGATTTAAACTAATGCCGATGGACAGTTCTACCCAACCGCAACCGCCGATCAACCGCCTGCGCGCCGCGGGCCTACGGCCGACCCGTCAGCGCCTGGCCTTAGCGCGATTGCTGTTCGGTGCGGGAGACCGTCCGACACTCGACCGCCATGTCTCGGCCGAGGCGCTGCACAGCGAAGCCCAACGCCACCGCGTGCACGTATCCTTGGCCACGGTTTACAATACGCTCAATCAATTCACCCAAGCGGGCTTGCTGCGCGAAGTCGTGGTCGAGTCCGGTCGTTCCTATTTCGACACCAATGTGTCGGATCACCATCACTTCTTTCACGAGAGCGATGGCGAGCTGTGCGACATCCCCGGCGCCTCGGTGGTGTTGGGCGAGCTCCCGCAAGCGCCACACGGCACGGAGATCGCGCGTGTCGACGTCGTGATCCGGGTCCGCAACCGGCAATAAAGCCAAGTCCTGCCAACGCCTAGCTCGATTATTCTGGAATTATTCTAGACTATTGACTGCTGCTTTAGCGCGGCTCTAAAATTTGGCTGGAATGCGCTTCAAGAAAAGGGAGAAGCACCATGGCACAGCTCAAAGGCTCCAAGACCGAACAGAATCTGAAAGACGCGTTCGCCGGCGAAAGCCAGGCCAACCGCCGCTATCTCTATTTCGCGCAGAAGGCCGATGTCGAAGGCTTCAACGACGTGGCCTCCGTGTTCCGCTCCACCGCCGAAGGCGAGACGGGCCACGCACACGGCCATCTCGAATTCCTCGAAGAGAGCGGCGATCCGGCCACCGGCCTGCCGATCGGCCCGACCGCGCCCAATTTGAAAGCCGCCATCGCCGGCGAGACGCACGAATACACCGACATGTATCCCGGCATGGCGCGCACCGCCCGCCAGGAAGGCTTCGACGAAGTCGCCGATTGGTTCGAGACCTTGGCGAAGGCCGAGAAGAGCCATGCCGGCCGCTTCCAAAAGGCGCTCGACACGCTGGGCTAAGCTCGTCACTTACACGATCTGCCGACATTGCGAGGCGCGCTACGGCGCGTCTCGTTCTTCTTTCAGTCATCAATTCGCCGACGCTAAACGCAGGCGCCTGGCGCATCGCCCGGAGCTTTATCCATGAGCGAAGGCAGCCTGCAGGCGCCCACCCGCCACCCGATCGCGTGGCAAAGCGAAGATTTCTACGACGAGGCCAAGCTCGACGCCGAGCTGCGCCGTGTATTCGACATCTGCCATGGCTGCCGGCGTTGCTTCAATCTGTGCGATTCCTTTCCGCGCCTGTTCGACCTGATCGACAATTCCGCCAGCGGCGAGTTGCACGACGTCAAAAGCGACGACTTCAAGCAAGTCGTCGATGCCTGCACACTGTGCGACATGTGCTTCATGACCAAGTGCCCCTACGTGCCGCCGCATGAATTCAATCTCGACTTCCCGCATCTGATGCTGCGCTATCGCGCGGTCGAAAATAAAAAGAAGAAGTCCGAATTCTTCGACCGCCAATTGGCCGAGACCGACCGCAACGGCAGACTGGCTGGCGCGGTGGCACCGCTCGCCAATTGGGCGACCGACACCAAGAACAACCTGACCCGGCCGGCGATGGAAAAGATCGCCGGCATCCACCGCCAGGCCCATTTACCCAAATTCAACAGCAAGACTTTCGTGCGCCGCGCCAAGAGCGAAGTACCACTGGTCAATCGCGATGCGCCGGGCTTCGGCCGCAAGGCGGTGCTCTACGCCACCTGTTTCGTGAACTACAACAACCCCGATATCGGCGTCGCCACCCGCGCGGTGCTGGCGCATAACGGCGTCGCGACCGAAGTGGTCTATCCCGCCTGTTGCGGCATGCCGCTGATGGAGCATGGCGAGCTCGATCGCGTGGCCGACAATGCACGCAAGGTCTCAGTCGAACTGAAGAGTTGGATCGACAAGGGGTACGACGTGATCGCGCTGGTGCCGTCCTGCGCGCTGATGCTGAAATTCGAATGGCCGTTGATTTTGCCCGACGACGAGAACGTCAAGCGCCTGTCCACCGCCACGTTCGATGCCGCCGAATACGTGGTCGACATCGCCAAGAGGCAGGGCTTGGCGCCAGGCCTGAAGAAGCTCGATGGCGGCATCACGGTACACATCCCCTGCCATGCGCGGGCGCAGAATATGGGGCCAAAAGCCGCGGAAATGTTGCGTTTGATCCCCGATACCCAGGTCTTGGTGATCGAGCGCTGCTCGGGCCATGGCGGCTCGTGGGGCATCAAGAAAGATTTCTTCGACGTGGCGTTGAAAGTCGGCAAACCGGTAGCGCGCCAAGCGGTGAAGAACGCCACGCCTTATGTGGTGTCCGAATGCCCGCTGGCCGGCGAGCATATCGTGCAGGGTATGCAGCGCATCGAGGGCGCGACCGTCCTGCCCAGCCACTCGCAGCATCCGGTCGAGTTGTTCGCCCGCGCTTACGGATTGCTGTCATGAGCGCGCGCCAGATCACCAAGGCCGACATCACGCCGCCGGCGCAATACGGTGCGGTGCGCGCCGAGCGCCGAGCAGCTGTCGCTGCGCTCAAGCGCAAGCGGCGCATCGAAGTCGGTCCCGTGGTGACGTTCTATTTCGAATGTTTCGAGACCATGCT
>JBBSNV010000205.1:0-4785 GCA_038260375.1 Reyranellales bacterium | reverse complement strand
TTCTTTTTCGAGAAACTGGCTGAGCAGTTCGGACTTCTCGATCGAGACCGTGCCCACCACGTAAAGTCAGCCGTCATTCAGCACCACGTCACTGGCGGCCTCGATTTCGGCTTCGATCTCCTTCTGGCGCTGCGCCCGGGCCGACTCGTCGGGAATGCCCGGCAGTTCCGCTTGCAGGCGCATGTCGAGATTGCCGCCCAATTGGATATCGGTGCCGCGACCGGCCATGTTGGTGGCGATGGTCACCGCGCCCGGCCGGCCTGCCTGGGCGATAATGAAAGCTTCCTGCTCGTGATAGCGCGCGTTCAGCACTTGGTGCGGAATCTTGCGCCGCTTCAATTCGGCCGCCAGCGATTCTGATTTTTCGATCGAGATGGTGCCGACCAGCAACGGTTGCTGCCGGGCGCTGCATTCCTCGATCAAAGCGACGATAGATTCGGTCTTTTCCTTGGCGCTGCGATAGACCTCGTCGTCGGCATCCTTGCGAATCACGATCACGTTGGGTGGAATCTCAACCACTTCGAGCTTGTAGATTTCCTGGAATTCCGCAGCCTCAGTCATCGCCGTGCCGGTCATGCCGGCCAGCTTGGGGTACATGCGGAAATAATTCTGGTAGGTGATCGAGGCCAGGGTCTGGTTCTCGCGTTCGATCTCGACCTTCTCCTTGGCTTCCAGCGCTTGGTGCAGGCCTTCGGAGTAGCGCCGGCCATCCATCATGCGGCCGGTGAACTCGTCGATGATCATGACCTTGTCGTTCTTGACGATGTAATCGACGTCGCGGGCGAACAGCTTGTGGGCGCGCAGCGCCTGGTTGACGTGATGCACCAGCGAGACATTGGCGATGTCGTACAGGCTGGCTTCCTGTCCCAGTAGGCCTTTGTCCTTAAGAGTCTGCTCGACGAACTCGGTGCCGATCTCGGTCAAGGTGACGGCGCGGCTCTTCTCGTCTTTTTCGAAATGCTCAGGCATCAGCAGCGGGATCAACTCGTCGATCTGGCGATAGAGATCGGACGAATCCTCGGCGGGGCCGGAAATGATCAACGGCGTGCGCGCTTCGTCGACCAGGATCGAGTCGACTTCGTCGACCACGGCGAAGGTGAAGGGCCGCTGCACCATGTCGGTCAGCCGGTACTTCATGTTGTCGCGCAAATAGTCGAAGCCGAATTCGTTGTTGGTGCCGTAGGTGATGTCGCAAGCGTATTGCTCGCGCCGCTCCGGGTCGGTCAGGCCGTGCACGATGCTGCCCACGCTCATGCCCAGAAAGCGATAGATCTGGCCCATCCATTCGCTGTCGCGCTTGGCCAAGTAGTCGTTGACCGTCACGACATGCACGCCTTTGCCGGTCAAGGCATTGAGATAGACCGCCAGGGTGGCGACCAAGGTTTTGCCCTCGCCGGTCTTCATTTCGGCGATCTTGCCCTGGTGCAGCACCATGCCGCCGATCAGCTGCACGGTGAAATGGCGCTGCTTGAGCGTGCGCTTGGCCGCTTCGCGCACGGTGGCAAAAGCGTCGGGCAGGATGTCGTCCAAGGTCTCGCCCGCCGCCAGACGCGCTTTTAGCATCGGCGTGCGTGCCGCCAACTCCGCGTCGGACAGCTTTTCCAGCTCCGGTTCGAGCGCGTCGATCAGCGCGACATTGCGGCGCAGGGATTTGACGACGCGATCGTTATGAGAGCCGATGAACTTGCGGGCCAGTGCGCCGATCATGAAAACCTCGAATTTGCGCCATTTTACTGCAGATGCCGGCGCGGCGGGCCTAGAGCGGATCAGGATTGGATTAAGCGTTGCAACGCTTTGATCTGATCCAGTGAATCCGCTCTATTACTAATAAAGTGGAGCAAATTCACGCCTTTTGACGGCACCGAAAGCGATGCATTCAACAGGCGATTTGCTCCAGGGACAGATAGAGACCCTACCGGTCCCTGTCAACGCCGCCAAATCCTTCATTTCACACGATTTCGTCAGGATTTTGCCGGGTCCGCGGCGGTTGTGCCGGCTTCTCTTGTATCCGTTTGGGGGCTGTGCTTAATCAGGCCATCCGCCGCCCCGGCATCGGCCGGCCCGGCTTTGCCAGGAGATATTCATGACGCTTTCGTTGGTCCGCACCGTCAAGGCGCTGGCCCCAGTCTGTGTTTCGCTTTCCATCGTCGCGGCGCTGAGTTTCGCGTTGCCGGCCACTGCCCAAGACAAGACGCCGCCTAAGGCACCGCCCGCCGCCGCGCCCAAGACGCCCCCGGCCGCCGCGCCCAAGACGCCCCCGGCCGCACAGCCCGCGGCGGCCACGCCACCCGCGGCGCCCGCCGATGTCGTGGTGGCGACCGTCAACGGCCAGAAAATCATGCTGTCCGAAGTGCAGACCGCCCAGGCCGGCTTGTCGCCGCAATACCGCCAGCTGCCGTTGCAGCTGATCTTCCCGGCGCTGCTCGACCAGGTGATCGACAGCAAATTGGTGGCGGCCGAGGGCCGCAAGGCTGGATTGCAGAACGATCCCGACGTTAAGAAACGTTTGGCGCTGATCGAAGACCAGTTGATCCAGCAGGCTTACCTGTTCAAGGAAATCGACAAGAAGATCACGCCGGCGCTGCTGAAGGCGCGCTACGACAAGTTCATCAAGGAGACGCCGCCCGAAGAGGAAGTCAAAGCCAGTCACATCCTGGTCAAGACCGAGGAAGAGGCTAAGGCGATCCTGGCCGAGCTGGCCAAGGGTGGCGACTTCGCCAAGATCGCCAAGGAAAAATCGACCGACACCGCGTCGGGCGCGCAAGGCGGCGATCTCGGCTACTTCAAGAAGGGCGACATGGTCGGCGAATTCGCCGAGGCCGCCTTCAAGATGAAGAAGGGCGAGACCACCACCGAGGCGGTCAAGACCCAGTTCGGCTATCACATCATCCGCGTCGAGGACCGCCGTCCGGCCGCCGCGCCCAAGCTGGAAGAAGTCGAAGAACAGCTGCGGGGCGAAATGCAACGCGAGATCGTGCAGGCGCTGCTCGATGGCCTGCGCACCAAAGCCAAGGTCGAGCGCTTCAACATGGACGGCACCAAAGTCGTCGACGCCCCGAAAGCGCCGCCGGCTGCGCCACCTGCTGCGCCGCCTGCGACCACGCCGGCGACACCCCCGGCTGCTCCGCCTGCGACGCCGCCGGCCAAAAAGTAATACCCTTCAGCGAGCGGCCCCAATGGCGACTGGGGCCGCCCGCGCTACTTTTCAGGATCAGACATGGCTGGCCAACTTCCCGTCTCGCCTCTGGCGCCCCGCACTACGCCGACCTTGCCGCGCATCGCCGGCGTCGAACTGGCGGCGTATGCCGCCGGCTTGCGTTACCAGGGTCGCGACGATCTGATGCTGGCGGTGTTGGCGCCGGGCAGTGTAATTGCCGGCGTGCTGACCAAATCCAAGACCGCTTCGGCGCCGGTCGAGTGGTGCCGCAGGAATCTCAGCCGCGGCAAGGCGCGCGCCATCATCGTCAATGCGGGCAACGCCAATGCCTTCACCGGCAAAGCGGGCGACCGCAGCGTCGATGAAGCCACCCGCGCGGTGGCGGCGGTGCTGAAATGCGCGCGCAACGAAGTGTTCATGGCCTCGACTGGTGTGATTGGCCAGCCGCTGACCACGGAAAAGATCGTCGCTGCCGTACCGGCTTTGGCCAAGGCGGCGAACGAGAACGGCTGGGACCAAGCGGCCCGCGCCATCATGACCACCGACACGTTCCCCAAGCTGGCGACGCAACGCGCCCAGATCGGCGACGCCACGGTGACGATCAACGGCTTCTGCAAAGGCTCGGGCATGATCGCGCCGGACATGGCGACCATGCTGGGCTTTGCCTTCACCGACGCCAAGATTCCCGCGCCGATCCTGCAGGAGATTTTGCGCGCCGCCACCGACAAGTCGTTCAATTGCATCACGGTCGATAGCGATACCTCGACCAGCGACACGTTCCTGTTGGTCGCCACCGGCATGGCGCGCCATGCCCGCGTGATCGAAGCCAATGATCCCGGCCTGGCCGATTTCCGCCGCGCCGTCGATGCGCTGATGATCGACCTGGCGCAGCAAGTGGTGAGGGACGGCGAGGGCGCCTCTAAGTTCATCGCCATCACGGTGAGCGGTGCGACGTCGAACAACGCCGCCCGCAAGATCGGCCTGTCGATCGCCAACTCGCCTTTGGTCAAGACCGCGATCGCCGGCGAAGACGCAAATTGGGGCCGCATCGTCATGGCGGTGGGCAAGTCGGGCGAGAAAGCCGACCGCGACAGGCTCGGCATCTCGATCGGCGGCGTGCAAATCACCGCCAACGGCCAGGTGGTGCCAAAATACGACGAAGTGCCGGTCGCCCGGCACATCAAGGGCAAGCATATCGATATCGGCGTCGATATCGGGCTGGGCCGCGGCAAGGCGGTGGTATGGACCTGCGACCTGACGCACGGCTATATCGACATCAACGGTAGCTACCGTACCTAACGGCCGATGGCCGACGATCCGCTCGATTTTTGTCCCGCCGATCCGCCTCAAGGAGCATTGGACGGCAATCGTCCGACCGTGCTGGTTGCGGCGGTAGCGTTGATCGACGCCGATGGCCGCATCCTGTTGGCGCAACGCCCGGCGGGAAAACAAATGGCAGGTCTTTGGGAATTTCCCGGCGGCAAAGTCGAAGCCGGCGAAACGCCGGAGCGCGCTTTGGTGCGGGAGCTGCGCGAGGAGTTGGGCATCGACACGAGCGAGAGCTGCCTGGCGCCGATCGCCTTTGCCTCGCATGGTTACGAGAAATTCCATCTGCTGATGCCGCTGTT
>JBBSNV010000204.1:0-4820 GCA_038260375.1 Reyranellales bacterium | reverse complement strand
GCCAGCCTGATTGCCAGTCTAAGCGGCAAAGAGCGAGCCGTCGCAAGCGCTTAGCCGCCCGACATTGCACCGCGCCGCGATGAACAATAGTCATTATTTTATTTAATTAATATATTGGTTGAATATTTCGGCGCCGCCTAAAATTGCTTCTGGCCAATTGGACGCCGCGCCGCGCCAAATTGCAGGAGCTTGAACGTCCGGAATGAGCGAATTCGACACGCCCGACATCATGCTGCCGGAGATTATGGCGCTGCACGCGCGCGCCCATCCGCGCCAGGCCGCGGTGATCTGCGACGGCGTGACCACCGATTGGGCTTCGTTCGATGCCGACATGCGCAACTTCGCCCGGCGCTTGACCGAACTCGGCCTCAAGCGCGGCGACACGATCGGCGTGCTGGCCGATCCCAGCACCTCAGCCATCATGGCGCAGTTCGGCGCGCTCGCGGCTGGCATTGCCATCGCCTCCCTGCCCGTCGTGGTGCAAGCCGACGCGCTGTTGCGCATGATCGTCGATAGCGGCGCTGCGGCACTGGTCGTCTCGGCGCAATACCGCGCGGCGGTCCAACAGATGCGCAGCCAACTCGCCATCGCCGCCGACCGCTTCATCCTGATCGGCGAGACGGCACCCGGCTGGCAATCCTTCGACACGCCGGCCCGCACCGTCCCCTTGTCCGCCCTGCCGGCGGTGGACGGCGAAGATACGCTGTGCATTCTCTATTCATCGGGCACCACCAGCCTGCCCAAGGGCATTGTGCTCAGCCATCGCTGCCGGCTGATGACGGCGTTCCTGACCTGCAGCGAGTTCGGCTACAACGCCCGCTCGGTGGTAATCGTCGCCGCAGCGCTGCACTCCAACACCGCCTGGTCGCTGCTGATCCGCGCCTTTCTGTTCGGCGCCACCGCCGTGGTCATGACCAAGTTCGACGCCACGGAATTCTGCCGCCTGGTCGATCGCCACCGCGTCACCCACACCACCGTCGTGCCGGTGCAGTTGCAGATGATCCTCGACGTTGCCGATGGATTCGATCTCGGCTCGATCCAGACAATCAGCTCGACCGGTTCGTCGATGGCGCCGGCCCTCAAGCAACGCATCGTGGCCCGTTTCCCTACCCAGTTTTACGAAGTCTATGGCTTGACCGAAGGCGTGGCGGCGGTGCTGCGGCCGCAAGACATGACGCAACACGCCGATTCGGCTGGCCTACCGGTGCTAGGCAACGACATCCGCATCATCGGCGGCGACGATGCCGAACTGCCCGCAGGCGAGCGTGGCGAGATCGTGGGCTATGGGCCGCAATTGCTGCGCCGTTATCACAACGACGACGCCAAGACCGCCGAAGCGATGTGGCGCGAGCCGCAATCGGGCCGCAGCTTCCTGCGCACCGGCGATATCGGCTATTTCGACGCCGACGGCTATCTGCATGTAGTCGACCGCAAGAAAGATATGATCGTGTCGGGCGGCTACAATATTTTCTCCGCCGACATCGAGGCGGTGATCGCCAGCCATCCCGACACCGTCGAGGCCGGCGTGATCGCCGCCCCGCATGAAAAATGGGGCGAGACGCCGGTGGCCTTCGTGGTGCCGCGCCCCAGCATGCAATTGCAGCCCGAGAATTTCCGCCTGTGGGTCAACGAGCGGCTGGGCAAGCACCAGCGCGTCTCGGAGATCTTCTATTGCGAATCCTTGCCGCGCAACGGCAGCGGCAAGATCGTCAAGCCGCAATTACGCGAGCGCTACCAGGGCATCAAGAGCGGCTCGCCTCTGCGCAGCGAGGCGGTGTGATGAGCGTGACGCAGGCCACCGCAGCCGCGACGGCGCAGAAAAGCGGCGCCATCAATATCACTGGCCTGTCCAAGACCTATGACAGCGCCGGCAAGAAGACCCTGGCGCTGTCGGGCATCGATCTCGCTATCAAGCCGGGAGAGTTCATCGTGTTGCTGGGCCGGTCGGGCTGCGGCAAGACCACCTTGTTGCGTGCGCTGGCCGGGCTGCTGCCGCCCAGCGCCGGCAGCATCGCCATCGATGGCCAGAAACTCTACGACGAAGCGGGCAAGGTGCAGCGCCCGGTGCTGGGCAATCTCGGCTTCGTGTTCCAGGATGCCAATCTGCTGCCTTGGCGCTCGGTGTGGAAGAACATCGCGCTGCCCTTGGAAGTGCAGGGAATGGCCAAGGAAGCGCGCCGGCAACGCGCCACCGAACTGGCGCAGATGGTCAATTTGGAGAACTTCCTCGATCATTTGCCGCGCGCGCTGTCGGGCGGCATGCGCCAGCGCGTTGCCATCATGCGCGCTTTGGCGCCCGAGCCCGCGATCCTGCTGATGGACGAGCCATTCAGCGCGCTCGACGCCATGACGCGCGACGAACTCAATCTCAATCTGCAGGACATCTGGCTCAGGCATCACAAGACCGTGGTGCTGGTGACCCATTCGATCAACGAAGCAGCGTTCCTGGCTGACAAGATCGTGCTGCTGTCGCCCCATCCTGGCCGCATCCAGCGCATCATCCCGGTGACTTTTCCGCGCCCGCGCCCGCTGACCCTGTCGCGCGAGCCGGAGTTCCAGCGCCTGGTCGGCCAATTGCGCGACGAGTTGGGGGAATAGCATGGCGCCCAACGAGCCGATCGATCTCGAAGCCGTCGCGCCGGTGACGCCGCGGCGCCCGGCCAAATCGGCCTTCGAGCGCTATTTGATTTGGATCACTACGCCGCTGCTGATCGCGGCGTTCGTGGCGTTGTGGAAGCTCTACATTGTCATATTCAAGGTCAGCCCATTCATGCTGCCGCCGCCGGAGAAAGTAGGCGTCGCGCTGTTCGATCTGCTGCAGAAGGGCTTCTTCTGGCAGCATCTGGGCATCACCGTCAGCGAGATCCTGATCGGCTTCGTCATCGCCGTGGCGTTCGGCGGCACTCTGGGCGTGCTGCTGGGCAAGTGGCCGTTGTTCGAGCGCGTCGCCTCGCCCTTCATCATTGGCTCGCAAGTTACACCCAAAGTGGCGCTAATGCCGCTGTTCCTGCTGTGGATAGGCTTCGGCATCTCGTCGAAGATCGCCATGGTGGCGCTGCTGTCGTTCTTTCCGGTGATGAAGGCCACCATCCTGGGCGTGCGTTCGATCAGCGCCGAGCAGCGCGATTTGTTCATCGTGATCCGCGCCTCGGGTTTCAAGCGCGTGCTGTCGCTCGATATGCCGGCGGTGCTGCCCTATCTGCTGACTGGCATCGAGACCGGCAGCGTGCTGGCGGTGACCGGCGCCATCGTCGGCGAATATCTCGCCGGCAACGAAGGTTTGGGCGCGCTGGTGGTGATCACCTTAAACGCCATGCGCGTCGACCAGATGTTCGCCACCATCGTGGCGCTGGCCATTTTTGGCTTCCTGTTCTACGGCGCGATCAGTTCGATCCGCCGTTTCGCCGTGCCGTGGCACGACTCGGCGCAAAAAAACTGATCCCCGTATCGTTTCGCAAAAGGAGCCCATCATGAAACGTCGTGAATTGCTGACCGGAGCCGGTGCAACCGCTGTGGTCGCATCTTTCGGTGGCGCGTCGGTGACATTCGGCATCTCCAGCGCCCTGGCGCAAAGCGGGCCGGAATACACCTACATGGCGCCCTCCCGCATTACCCTGTTCCAGAGCTATCTGCTGATCGCCGACACCAAGGGCTATTTCAAGGACGAAGGCCTGACCATCAAGATCCAGCCCGGCACCACCACGGTGGTGGCGGTGCAACAAGTGTCGGCCGGCGCCGCGGCGTTCGGCATGGCGGCGCCAATCTCGACCTGCGCGCCGATCGCCGACCAGAAAGTGCCGATCATCTCCATCGGCCAGATCGGCTATCGCAATTTCTGGGAGATCGCCTCGCTGCCCGCCAAGCCGCTCAAGCATCCGCGCGATTGGCAAGGCAAGACAGTGGGCATCACCTCGGTCGGCGGCGCGGTCGAGCTGCAGTTCGACGCCATGTCGATGGCGGTGGGCTTGGACCCCAAGAATGTCAAGAAAGTTACCACTGGCTTGGGGCCGAGCGGCCTTGCCTTCCTGCAGCGCGGCGATATCGACGGCTTCTTCGTGTTCTATGAATCGAAGTTGGCGCTGAACAACAACAAGGTCGATCTGCATTATCTGCCGGCCGACGATTTCGCGCCCCTGCCGGGCGATGCGCTGATCACCTCGCGGCCCTTCGCCGACGATGCCGCCAACGAACAAGTGATCGTGAAATTCCTGCGCGCCTGCCGGCGCGGCGTGGAATACATGCAAGACGAAAAGAACTATGTCGAGATCATCGGCATGTTCAAGAAATACAATCCGATCGAAGGCGAGCAAGTCGAAAAGGGCAAGCAGGTGCTCGACTATTTGAAACACTACATGAAGCCGTCAGGCAACCTGCCGCGCTTGAAAATGAGCGACCAGGATTGGGAAAAGGCCGTGGCGCTGTTGGAAAAATCAGGCGTGATCAAGACCAAGGGGCTGGGCGCCAAGCACTACTACACCAACAAATTCATCGACAAGGTCTAGCTGCAGCGCACCGCGGCTAGCCGTCGAGAAAGCGGCCGATCACGGCGGCCGCACCGACCGGGTCGGCGGTCACGGCGGGGATCACCGTCTTGACCGCGCCCGGGATCAGCGCGGCGAATTCGTCGTGAAATTGCGCCAGCATGTCGCTAGCAGCACACGCTGCCATGGTCGGCACGCGGATCAGGGCGAAGCGCTGGCGCTTGTCGTAGCGAAATGCGGCGCGATACGACAAATGGTACGTGGTGATGGCCTTGAGCACGTCCATCACCTTGTCGTGCAGCATTTCGGGCGGTGGCAAGCCGATGCTGCGGCGATGCG
>JBBSNV010000203.1:0-4851 GCA_038260375.1 Reyranellales bacterium | reverse complement strand
GCCGCCACCACTTGTTGCGGCGTGACGTCGCCCGAGAAGTTGCAGCCGAATGCCGCCATGATCAGCAGCGCGTTGACCGGCACGCCGGCCGCCTGGTGGCTTTTGATCGTGGCGCGGGTGGCTGCCATGTGGGCCAGCCGATCGCGATTCATGTTCTTGACCGAGAAGGCCTCCGACGCCGACAGCGCCACGTAGCCTTCCAAGGTCAGGCGAGTGTGGAACGCCATGGCGCGCTTCATGCCGCTCTCGTTGAAGAATAGCGCGGTGTATTTCACGCCGGGCTTGGGAGCGAAGCCCGACACCACGGCTTCGGCATCGGCCCAACCCGGCACCAGCTTGGTATTGACGAAGGAAGCCACCTGGATGCGCTGCAAGCCGGTGGCCGACAGCGCGTCGATCAGCGCGATCTTGTCTTTCGTCGCAACGGGACCGGGCTCGATCTGGAAGCCTTCGCGCGGGCCTTGCTCTTCGATCTCGATGGCGGATGGCAGGTCGGACATGGCGGTGTCCCTCCAATTTCTGGTTGGCGCACTGTAGCCCTGTGGCCGAGCCGGCAAAACGGCGAAATTGCCGCCGTTCGTTGCGGCTGTTCGCTAATCGAGACGGTAAAACCCGGCACACCTTATATATAGTGTGCAGGTGTCGCTATTTTGGCCCCTCTGCCGCGCGCGGGAGAAGGGCAAATTGAGAGAGCGCCTTTCACAAAGGCGAGCCAGGAGAATTGCATGACCCTCTACGCCTTGGGCGCACACCGCCCGACCGTGCCGCCGGACGGAAAGTTTTGGATCGCGCCGGGCGCCCACATCATCGGCCAGGTCACTCTGGGCAAGGACGTCGGCATCTGGTTCGGCGCCGTGTTGCGCGGCGATAACGAGCCGATCGAGATCGGCGCCGGCTCCAACGTGCAGGAAAATTGCATGATGCACACCGATCCTGGTAAGCCGCTCAAGATCGGCCAGGGTTGCACCATCGGCCACCACGCCATCCTGCATGGCTGCACGGTGGGCAACAATTCGCTGATCGGCATGGGCGCCACCATCCTCAACGACGTGAAGATCGGCAACAACTGCATCGTCGGCGCCAACGCGCTGGTCACCGAGGGCAAAGTATTTCCCGACAACTCGCTGATCGTCGGCAGCCCGGCCAAGGTGACGCGCAGCCTCGACGAGAACATGGCCAACTTCCTGCGCGCCTCGGCGCTGAACTACGTACAGCGCTGGCAGCGCTACGCCCAGGAGTTGAAGCGGTTGGAATGAGCGTCGCTCAAACGACCGTCTCGATCAGCCTGCGCTCACAGGTCGCCCAACCGCATCCAATTGGGTTTTTCCCGCGGTTGCCCCAGCCAATTGCCGTGACCGCCGGCAACGATCAAGCGCAGCCAATGCTGCCGAAGACGCGACGGGCCAAGCCCCTGTAACGGTCGGCCAGGATTGCTGGCCAGAATTGCTGGCCAGAATTGCTGGGTGGCGTAAAATTATTATCTGAGACCGAAATAGCCGAGGATGAAAAGAACGATGACGACCGCTCCAACCAGCCAGATGATGTTGTTCATGCAACCTGCTCCCCTTTTGTGCGGCGCGATGGCATTGGCAGGGATTCGGAAAGTCCCGCGCGATCCAGGCGTGTTTGGTTGAACGAACGATCACGCACGAGGTTCCGGCCCAGTGCTCCATGCGCCAGCCTGCGCTGGCGTAACCATGGTCAGTTCAACCCCTACCGGCCGGCCCAGACTCGAGCTTAAACCACCGCCAAAGCTGCCGCCTAAGCCGGAAAGCGCTGCAGGATCTTGAAGTCGAGCCCGTCGGCTTCGGCCATGTAGATATCCGTGCGCAGGTGGCGCTGGCGCATCCTTGAATTGCCGCGCGCGCCGAAGCCCGACAATCCTTCCGACACTGCGCCCAACGCGCCGACATCGAACGAGGCTGCCCGCCGCACCAACTCGCCATAGAGCCGCACGCCTTCATAGCACGATTGCCCGATCGTGTTGGGCACCGGTGCATCGGCGCCGAACGCGGCGTAGTAGCGATCGAGGAACGCCTGGTTCTCCGGCGTTTGCAGATTGGAGAGATAGCCCGCGGCGAAGAACAGATTCTCCGCCTTGTCGGCGCCGATGCCGAGCAGGGTGTTCTCCTCGCTGGCGGCCGACAGGCGCAATATGTGCTTGGCCAGACCGGCTTCGGCAAAAGCGCGGTTGAAGGTGACGCAATCGTTGCCCACCATCGACACCAGCACCGCATCGGCTTTGGCTTTGCGGATAGCGTCCAGGCAGGAATCGTAATCGCTGCAATCGAACGGCACGAACTCTTCGCCGACGATCTTGCCGCCGCTGCCTTCGACATAGCGCCGCGCCGCCGCATGCGACACGCGTGGCCAGACGTAATCGTTGCCGACCAGGTACCAGCGCCGCGCCCGGCGCCGCTCGGCCAGCCAGGCGATCGACGGCTTGAGCTGCAAGGCCGGCGTCTCGCCGATCATGAACACGCCCGGGTTCTGCTCGCCGCCTTCATAGACCGGCGTATAGACATAGGGCACGCGGCCCTTCAAGGCATCGACCAGGGCCACGCGCACCGCGCTGATATGCATGCCGATCACCGCCTCGGCGCCACCTTCGACCACCAGCGCCAAGGTTTCTTCGGTGACGATCTCGGGCGAGCGGCCGGCATCGGAGAACACCAGCTCGACCTCGCGGCCGCGAATGCCGCCTTGGGCATTGATCTCTTTGGCCGCCAACAGCGCGCTGGTCTGGCACGACGGCCCCCACAATCCGGCCGGCCCCGACAGCGGCGCCAGCAAGGCGATGCGCAGTTTGTCGTAGCGGCGGCGCGGCGGGCCTGGCGTGAAGCTCGACCGCAAGCCGCGCGCGGCGCGGCGCTGCAGCAGCACGCTGGGCGGGATCAGATTTCCCGCAGCCGATATCGGTTGTGCCACGACCATGCAGCCCCCTTCGGTCGCGTGTCCGGGCGCGCGTCTTTTGACGTTGCCGGCGTTAGCGACCTTCGACCGGTGCAGCAATGCCGCAGCGGTCTTACCCACAGTCGGTAAAACCGTAGCACCCGGAAGAATGCTTGAAAAGTCAAACTCCTTGCCGCATATAGGCGCGTAAGAGGAACGCCCCCGGACCAACTCCGGATCAACCCGGAATCAACTGATGAAACTTGCCCTGAAAACCCCGCGCACCCGCCCGATCAACGACTATCTGGCCTATCTGCTGACCCAGGCCGATCGTCAGATCAACCAGCGGCTCGACACCGAGTTCAAGGCCGAGGGCGTGCCGGTCGAGCAGTGGCGCATCCTCAAGCTGCTGGCTGAGAACAACGGCCGCTCGATGGTCGATCTGGCGCAGGCCGCGTTGCTCAAGCACCCGACCCTGACCAAGACCATCGACCGCATGATCTCCCAAGCGCTGGTCTATCGCCGCGCCGATCGCAGCGACGGGCGCAAGGTGCTGATCTTCATCTCCGAGCGCGGCAAGGGCGTCAACGAGCGGCTCAACCAGCTCGCCAACCTGCATCAGGCCGAGATCGTCGAAAGCTGCGGCAACCGCGAAGCCGAAGAACTCAAGCGCCTGCTCGAAGGCCTGATCAAACGCACGGCTTAAACGGCGCGCCTCCGGCGCATTTTATCAATTACAGCAAAAATTTTTCTAGTTATGCCCTTCTCCCGCTTGCGGCAGAAGCTGTGCGAAGCGCGAATGAGGGTGTCCTTGTCGTCAGACAAGCGCATGAGTCTTCTTTCGATCGCACCCTCACCCGGCCTTCGGCCACCCTCTCCCGCAAGCGGGCGAGGGGCCAAATAGAAGCAACATCCTCTCAGACAAATTATCGCGCAGCGATTCCGTTTACCGTTTCTTCCAATCGCCCAATTGCTCGAAGCCGCGCGCCGCGCGAATCAGCGTGGCCTCGTCGAAATGCTTGCCCACCAGCATCAGCCCGATCGGCAGCCCGCCCACCATTCCGCACGGCACCGTGAACGCGGGATGGCCCGCGACATCGAACGGGCAGGTGTTCTGCTGCATGTTCAGCGCCAGGTCGACATACTCCTCGCGGCTGGCATCGGCCGCCGGGATCTTGGTGGCGGGGAACGGCAAAGTCGGCATCGCCAGCACATCGTATTTCTTCAGCACCTCGTCGTAAGCTGTGCGCAGATCGACGCGTAGGTTCTGCGCCTTGGCGTGATAGCGGTTGTGGTAATGCGTGTGCATGTAGTCGCCCAGCAGCAGCACCATCTTGACCGTCTCCGACACGTCGTTGGCCCGTGCGCTCCAGCCGCGCGCAAACGCCTCCTGCAAACTGGTGGTGTAATAGCCCATCCAGTTATTGCCCATGCCATAGCCCTTGATCATCATCTCGGCCGCGCCCTCCAGGATCACACCGGTCCAGATATGCGGCGCATCGAGATGCGCCGGGATCGACACTTCGTCGACAATGGCGCCGGCTTTCTTTAGTGCGGCTAGCGCCTGCTTTACTTTCCTGTCGGTCTCCGGCGTCAATTTATTGCCGGTAGGATGGCCGAAGCCTTGCTTGAGCACGCCGATCTTCAAGCCCTTCAGCGGTTTCTTCAGCGCGCCGACATAGTCGCCGACCCGCGCGTTGATGGTGCGCGGATCATGCGCATCGGGCCCGGCGATCACGCTCAGTATCTTGGCCACATTCTCGACGCTGTCGCAGATCGGCCCGCAATGATCGACCGAGTAGGAGATCGGCATGCCGCCGGTCATCGGCACCAGGCCCCAGGTCGGCTTCAAGCCATAGACGCCGCACCAGCCCGAGGGTGTGCGGATCGAGCCGCCTTGGTCGCCGCCCAAGGCCATCGGCACTTCGCCCGAAGCCACCAGCGCCGCACTGCCGCCCG
>JBBSNV010000202.1:0-4864 GCA_038260375.1 Reyranellales bacterium | reverse complement strand
TGCGCGGCTACGATTTCCAAGCGGCCAGCCCGCGCAACGCCAATCACGACATCATCGGCGGCTTGAGCTTCGTTTCAGCCTCGGCCGAATTGCGCTTCAAGGTCACCGATACGATCGGGCTGGTGCCGTTCGTCGATGCCGGCTCGGCCTATCGCGGCAACATGCCGACTTTGAGCGGCTTGCGCTACGGTGCCGGTTTGGGCCTGCGCTACTACACCGGTATCGGGCCAATCCGCTTCGACGTGGCTGTGCCACTCAACCGCCAACGCGGAGATTCGCGGTACGGCCTGTATATCAGCATCGGGCAGGCGTTTTGATGCGCAAACCCCCCGCCCTAAAATGGACGGCGATCGGCTTGGCCAGCGTGTTGGGCCTGGTGCTGCTGCTGTTCGCGCTGATCCAGACGCCGCCCGGCAAATGGGCGCTGGCCAAAATTGCTAGCTCGGCTGCCAGCGGCAATGGACTCCGGGTGGAGATCAGCGAGTTGGGCGGGTTCCTGCCGTGGAACGTGACCGTCGGCAAGCTCGTGCTGAGCGATGGCCATGGCGTGTTCGCCGAGGGCGAGCAGCTTAAAGTGAAGTGGCATCCGTGGGCGCTGGTCAACGGTACCTTGTCGATCGACGATCTGCAGGCGGCGCAAATCGATTTCAAGCGCAAGCCCGTCCTACCGCCGGCAAAAGACAAGCGCACCAAGAGCGGCGGCCTGCCGCATATGCTGGTTGATCGCATCGCCATCGACCGTATCCTGTTGGGCGAGTCGCTGCTGGGCGACGCCGCACAGCTGTCGCTGCACGCCACCGTCGACAACAGTGCGGCGCTAACCCGATTCGATTTCGACGCGCAGCGCCTCGATGCGCCCGGCTCGCTCAAGGGCAGTGCCAGCTTCGCGCGCAACCGCCAAATTCTGGATGTCGATTTCACCGCCGACGAGCCGCCCGGCGGCGTGATGGTGCGCTTGCTCAATGTCGAGGGCCGGCCGGCCTTCCACGCCGCGGTCAAAGGCCACGGTTCTCTCGATCAATGGGATGGCACCTTGGCGATCGAGGCCGGCAGCGCCGCCATGGTCGATGGAAAAGTCACCATCCTCCTAGCGCAGGGTGGCCATCGCGCCACCTTGAGCTTGACCGGCGCGCTGGCCAAACTGCTGCCGGGCGATATCGCGGCGCTGTTCGAGGGCGACACCAAGATCGATGCTGCCGTGCTGGTCAACGACAAGGCGCTGGTCACGGTGGAAAGCTTCACCGCGCAAAGCGCCGGTTTCGATGCGACAGTCGGCGGCACATTCGACGCGCAGACTTTCCTCAGCGATTTGCGCTTCGAGCTGAAAACCAAAGATTCCAAGCGCTTTGCTGGGTTGTTGCCGCCGGGCACGGCGTTCGGCGCGCTGGTGGCGCAAGGCACGATCGCTGGCCCACCGGAAAAGCCGATCGTCGTGGCCAAGCTCAACGCCACCGACGTGGCCGGCGCGGGCTATCGCGTCGGCAATTTGAGCGTCGATGTGAAGACCGCGCCCAGCGGCAACGGCACGCTCAGCTTCACCTTGGACGGCCATGCCGACGAATTGAGCGCCGACGATCCTGTTACCGCCAAGGCGCTGAGCGGCATCCTACATTTGAGCGCGATCGGCACCATGACCGCGCAACGCGAACTCGACGTCACCAAAGCGGTGCTGACCGGCATCGGCATCGACGCGCAATTCGACGGCCATGCCAGCCCGGCCGCCGTGGTCGGCAATTTGCGGGTCACGCATTTCAACCTGGCCACGGTCGCGCCGCTGCTGGGCCGGCGGGTGAGCGGTCAGGCCGCGTTCACCAGCGATATCGACAGCACGCCGGAGCGCTTCATCGCCAGCATCGACGGCAAGCTCGACGGCTTTGCCAGCGACGACAAGCAACTCGATGCGTTGCTGGCGCCGGGCACCAGTTTGAACGGACAGATCCGCCGCAATGCCGATGGCGCCTTGATCGTCAGCGGCATCAAGGCCAAGAGCGACGCGTTCGACCTGACCGCCGATGGCCGGCTCGACAAGGCGGTGGCCGATCTCAAGTTGCGCGCCAAGCTGACCGACCTCGCCATTCTCGATCCACGCATGACCGGCGCCGCCACCGCCGATATCGCTTTCTCCGGCAACCTCGATAAATTGGGCGTGCGCGCTACCATGGCGCTGCCCAGCGGCAAGGCGATGGGCAACGATGTCGAGAATTTGTCGTTGGCAATCGACGCGCAGGATTTGACCGGCAAAGTCACCGGCATGGTCAAGCTGGACGGCATGGTCGGCGGCAAGCCGGCCAAAGCCAGCGCCAAGATCTCGCCGACCGACGACGGCGGGCGCAAGCTCGATGCCATTGCATTGGCGATCGGCTCGGTCACCGGCCAGGGCGCGTTGGTGCAGACACAAGACGGCATGATCAGCGGCGAGATCGCGCTGAAGGCCGCCAACCTAGCCGATCTCAGCCCGCTGGCCTTGACCCCGCTGGCCGGCCAACTCGACGGCGTCATCAAATTCGATAGCGATAAAGACAAACAGCGCGTGACGATCGACGCCACCGGCAACAACATCCGCGCCGCCGATCTGGTGCTGGGCGGCGCCCGCATCAAGCTCACTGTATTGGATCCCGCCGGCACGCCATCGATCAACGGCACGGCCGAACTGGCCAACGTCAAAAGCGGCTCGTTGCTGATCGACAAGGCGAATTTGACCGCCACGCAAAACGGCGACGGCACCGATTTGCATGTCGTGGCCACTTCGCTGGGCGCGGCGATCGATGCCACCGGCCGGCTCAGCGCCAAGGATGGCGCGCCGGTGCTGACCCTGACCGCACTGAAAGCCAGCCGGGATCAGGCCAGCGCCGTGTTGGCCGCGCCGGCCACTTTGACCTTTGTCGATGGCGGCGTGCGCATCGACAAATTCGCGCTCAACACCAATGGCGGCAGCGTGGTGCTGAACGGCGCCGCTGGTAACACCCTCAACCTCAATGCCGAATTGCGCGGCTTGCCGCTGTCGTTGCTAACTTTGGTGATGCCGGATATCGATGCCACCGGAACATTGTCAGGCACCATCGCCTTGACCGGTTCGGCCAACGCACCGAATGGGCAATACGATTTGACGGTCGCCAAAGCCCGCACGACGCGTTTGGCACGCGCCGGATTGGGGCCGTTCGACGTCAAAGCCAGCGGCAAATTGGGCGGCGGCCGCATCACCGTCGATGCCAAAATCTCGGCGCCATCTTTGCAGGGCATCGCCGTGGTGGGATCGCTGCCGCTAGGCAAAGGCGAGCTGGATCTGGCGATCAAGGGCCAGGCCGGCTTGAACCTGATCAACACGGCGCTTGCCACCACCGGCGCCTATGCCAGCGGCAATCTGGTGATCGACGCCACAGTCAAAGGCACCGCCGATGCGCCGCTGGTCGCCGGCACCGCCCACATCGCCAATGGCCGCTTCAACGACGCTATCAACGGCATCACCTTCGACAAGATTCAAGCCGAGATCGTGGCCGAGGGCCGGCAACTCGCGCTGCGCTCCTTCACCGCCCAGACCAGCAACGACGGCACACTGACGGCCAGCGGCACGGTCAGCTTAGATCCGCAAGCAGGCTTCCCGGGCAATCTGCAGATCAATGCGCAAAAAGCACGGCTGATTTCCAACGAAACCGTGCGCCTGGTGGCCGACGCCAAGCTAACGCTGACGGGGCCGCTCGCCACCACGCCCAAGCTGTCGGGCCGTATCGACGTGCGCAGCATGGATGTGAATATCCCCGACAAGCTGCCGGGCAGCCTCAACGCCACCGAAGTGCGGCACATCAACGTGCCCAACGCCGACAAGTCCAAGATCGAAACGCCGCAAACCAAGACGCAACAACGCAAGGATGCGAAAGAGAAAGTGGTGCCGGCGGCGGTGCCATTCGTGGCCGCGCTCGACCTCACCATCAATGCGCCCAACCGCGTATTCGTGCGCGGACGCGGCATGGAAGCCGAACTCGGCGGCACGATCAAGCTGACCGGCACCAGTGTCAGCCCAATCACCAATGGCAGCTTCGAGCTGCGCCACGGCCGGCTCGACGTGATCGACCGGCGGCTGAATTTCACGCGCGGCAGGATCGCGTTCCACGGCTCGACCGACCCGGACCTGGATTTCGCGGCCGAAAGCAAAAGCGCCGAGATCACCGCCACCGTGCTGATCACAGGCCGGGCTTCGGCGCCCAAGATCAGCTTTGCCTCAACCCCCAGCCTGCCCGAGGACGAAATCCTGGCGCGGCTGTTGTTCGGCAAGCCGGCCGGCACCTTGACGCCGGGCCAGGCGATCCAGGTGGCGCGCGCCATCTCGCAATTCTCGGGCAGCGGCAATCACCGGCTGGACGATGTGCGCCGCTCCTTGGGCATCAGCAGCCTCGACATCGGCACCGGCGAGAACGGCAGCGGCGGACAAGTCGGCATCGGCAAGCGGCTGAACGACAACGTCTATCTCGGCGTCAGCCAAGGCACCGCCGCCAATTCCGGCCAGGTCTCGGTCGATGTCGATTTGACGAAGCACATCAAGGTGCAGGGCAAGGCCGGCGCCGCGGGCGGCGAAGTCGGCATCGGCGCGGAGTGGGATTACTGACAGCGCGGCGCGCGCAGTTCACAATCGGCACATGATCATCGTCGGCCATCGCGGTGCACGCAATTTGTGGCCGGAGAATTCGCTCACCGGCTTTCGCAACATCGTCCAAACAGGTGTCGAAGCGGTCGAGTTCGACGTGCACCCGACGCGCGACGACAAGCTTGCTGTGATCCACGATCCGACCTTGGAGCGCACCACCTTAGGGACCGGTAAGGTCACCGACCACAGCCTGTACGAACTGGCCGAGACGAAGCTGCGCGACAG
>JBBSNV010000201.1:0-4870 GCA_038260375.1 Reyranellales bacterium | reverse complement strand
GTGCTCGACAGCGACGCCAAGGTCGACTACCTGGCGGCGTTGTGCGACCGCTACCCAATCTTCTCGATCGAGGACGGCATGGCCGAGGACGATTGGGACGGCTGGAAGGGGCTGACCGATTCGATCGGCAAGCGCGTGCAACTGGTGGGCGACGATCTGTTCGTCACCAACCCCCAGCGCCTGGCCCAGGGCATCGCCACCGGCACGGCCAACTCGATCCTGGTCAAGGTCAACCAGATCGGCACGTTGAGCGAAACCTTCGAGGCCGTAGCGATGGCGCAGCGCGCTTCCTACACCGCAGTGATGTCGCATCGTTCGGGCGAGACCGAGGATTGCACCATCGCCGATTTGGCGGTGGCGACGAATTGCGGCCAGATCAAAACCGGCTCGCTGTCGCGCTCCGACCGCCTGGCCAAATACAACCAGCTGCTGCGCATCGAGGAACAACTGGGCAGCCAGGCGCGCTATGCCGGCCGTTCGGTGCTGCGCCGCAATCTTGGCTGACCTGGAGCTGAGCTGGCACTGACCGGGAGCTGAACTGGCGGCAGACCTGGGGATAAGCCGAAAACGGCAGTGTTTTCTGTCGGATAGCCGGCAGTTTTAAACTCTTTGTTCTTGACGGCGCGGCGGCCGAGTGATTCCCTGCCGGCCATGGGGATTCTACGCGAAATTCGTAAACGCCAACGGCACGTCATCGTGCCGCTGCTCTTTGCCGTGGTGTTCGGTTATCTCGGCTATCACATCATGCACGGCGAGCGCGGCGTGTTTGCCCATATGCATCTGAAAACGGAAATCGTCCGTGCCGAAGGCGCGGTGGCCGAGACCGACACCACCCGCCTGACCTGGGAACGCCGCGTCGCTTCGATGCGCAACTCGACTTTGGATCCCGACGTAGTGGACGAGCGCGCGCGCCTGCTGCTCAACGTCGTGCGGCCGGACGAAATCGTCATCCCGCTCGGCAAGCGTTAAACGCTATTTGCGCAGATTAACGATTTCCGGCCCGAACATCGTGTCGGGCAGCCAGGTCGAAATGAACGGCACGTAGGTCACGACCAGCAAGAAGATCAGCAGCAGCACGGTCCAGGGCAGGGCGTGGCGCACCACCCAGGTCAACGGCTCGCCGGTGATGCCGGCGGTGACGAACAGGTTCAAGCCGACCGGCGGCGTGATCATGCCGATCTCCATATTGACCACGAAGATCACGCCGAGATGGATCGGATCGATGCCCAGCCGCACCGCGATCGGGAACAGGATCGGCGCCATGATTAGCATAATCGCCGACGGTTCCATGAAATTACCCGCGATCAGCAACAGCACGTTGACCACGATCAGGAACATCCAGGGATCGAGATCGTTGCGCAGAATCAGTTCGGTGATCTCCTGCGGGATGCGCTCAGTGGTCAGTACATGGGCGAACAGAAATGCGTTGGCGATGATGAACATCAGCATCACCGTGACCTTGCCGGCGTCGACCAGAACGCGGAAGGTGTCGCGATGAAACAGCCCGGCGAAAAAGCCGTATGAAGTCTGCCAGGCGCCGCGCCACACGGTGTGCAACGCCGATTCGCCCGGCCGATGCCACGGCACCCCTTTGATCGGCCCCATGTCGCGATAGATCGCCAGCGCCACGATCAGCGCATAGATCACCGACACCGCCGCGGCTTCGGTCGGGGTGAAGGCGCCCAGATAGATGCCGCCCATGATGATGACGATCAGGAACAGGCCCCAGATCGCATTGATGCCGGCGAAGAACATCTCGCGCAGGCTCGAGCGCGGATGGCGCGGAATGCCCATCCGACGCGCGCGCCAATAGACCGCGCCCATCAACAACAAGCCCAACAGCGCACCAGGGATGATGCCGGCCAGGAACAGGCGGCCCAGCGAGACGTTGGTGGCGGCCGAATACACCACCATGACGATCGACGGCGGGATCAGGATGCCCAGGGTGCCGGCATTGGCGATCACGCCAGCGGCAAAGCCCTTGGGATAGCCGTGCTGTACCATGCCGGCGATAACGATGCTGCCGATCGCCACCACGGTGGCCGGCGAGGAGCCGGAGATGGCGGCAAAGAACATGCAGGCCAGGATACTGGCGATCGCCAGGCCGCCCGGCAGATGGCCGACCACAGTATTGGCGAAGCGGATCAGCCGTCGCGCCACCCCGCCGGTGGTCAACAACGTGCCCGACAGGATGAAGAACGGGATCGCCAGCAAGGTGAACTGGAACGAGGTGTCGAACAATTTCAAGGTCAGCGAAGCCAGCGAATCGGTGGCAAAAAACAGGATGGTCAGCACACTGGCCAGGCCCAGCGACACGGCGATCGGCATGCCCAGGAACAGGAACACGAACAGCGCCACGAACAGGAAGATCGTGGTCACGAGCGGCGCCCCCCCGGATCGTCGGTGGTGCGGAACTGCTCGATCATTTCGCCTGCTTCGTCGGCAAGCTTGAGGCCGACCGCTTCGCCGCGCAGGATGGCCCAGCCGTTTTGCGCCACGCGGAACGCCATCATGGCCATGCCGATCGGCACGATGATCAGCAAGATCCAGCGCGGCACCGGAATCTCTTCGGCCTCGACGCCAAGATTGTACATAGTGTCGACGTAAACATAGCCGCCGTAGAACATCAGTCCGGCGTAGAGCAGTGCCAACGCTACCGCCAACAGGCCAACGATGCGCTGTATCGACGGACTGAGGCGGCGCACTACCACGTCGACGCCAATATGGCTGCCGACCTTCACGCCGTAGGCGATGCCGATGAAAATCAGCCAACCGAACATGTACTCGGTGGCTTCCAGGCCCCAGCTCAGGCCGCTGTTGAAGACATAGCGCAGCACCGTAAGGACGAATGTCAGCACGGTCATGGCGGCAAGGAGGAGGGCGATCAAGCCCTCCTCCATGCGATCGATGATTCTGGACAACAAGGCCGGCGCCCCCGCGGCCGGTCGGTCCTAGTTGGTCTTCTTGCCGTTCGAAGCTTCGGCAGCCTCGATGGTGTCCTTGCCGATGCCGGGCGCGAACTTGTCCCACACCGGATGCATGGCCTTGCGCCATGCGGTCTTCTGATCGGGCGTCAGCTTGATAATCTCGCTGCGGCCGGAGGCGACGATCTTCTTCATCGCCTCGTCGTTTTCCTCGCCGGCCGATTTATTCACCGCGACGGTGACTTCGACCACGATCTTTTCCAATTCCTTGCGCACGTCGGCCGGCAGGCCTTGCCAGAACTTGGCATTGGTCACCAGCATGTAGTCGATCACGCCGTGGTTCGATTCGGTGATGTACTTCTGCACCTCGAAGAACTTTTGGGTGTAGATGTTGGACCAGGTGTTCTCCTGGCCATCGACCACGCCGGTTTGCAGCGCTTGATAGACTTCGGCGAAGGCCATCTTCTGCGGGTTGGCGCCCAGCGCCTTGAACTGCGTTTCCAGCACATCCGACGCCTGGATACGGAATTTCAGACCCTTGGCGTCGTCGGGCGTGCGCAGCGGCTTGTTGGCCGAGATTTGCTTCATGCCGTTATGCCAGAAGCCCAGGCCAAGATAGCCCTTGTCGACCATCGAGGTCAGCATTGCTTTGCCGATCGGACCGTTCTGGAACCGATCGACCGCCGCCACGTCGTCGAACAGGAACGGCAAATCGAACACTTCGAGTTTCTTGGTGAACTTGCCGAACTTGGATAGCGATGGCGCGATGATTTGCACGTCGCCCAGCAACAGGGCTTCCATCTCCTTGGAATCGCCGAACAGCTGCGAGTTCGGATACACCTCGACCTTGACCTTGCCGTTGAGGCGTTCTTCGACCAGCTTCTTGAACAACAACGCGCCTTTGCCTTTGGGCGTGTTATCGGCCACCACGTGGCTGAACTTGATGACGATGGGATCGGCCGCCTTGGCAGCCATGCCGCCGAAGGCCATGGCCAGCGCGACGGTGCTCGCAATAAACAGACGCATTGTGAGGGTTCCTACCTAGTTAAATTGCCCCGGCATGGGATTACCCGCAATTTGTAACGCGGCCATGCAAAAAGCAACGCGATAGTATGGGTTCATGCCTTTTTGCGTTGCAAACCAATGGGTTTTGCCCATTTTGTGGTCTATAGTTGGCGTCTTACGGATAAATCACTAGGGGCAGACGCATGGCCAAACCCGCCGCCAAAGAAAACTCCACGCCCGTCGCGACCAATCGCACCAAAATCGACGGTGCTGAATTGCGCAAATTCTATCGCGACATGCTACTGATCCGCCGCTTCGAGGAGCGCGCCGGGCAGATGTACGGCATGGGTCTGATCGGCGGGTTCTGCCACCTCTATATCGGCCAGGAAGCCGTGGTGGTTGGCATGCAGTCGAACATTACCGCAAAAGATTCGGTGATCACCTCATATCGCGATCACGGCCACATGCTGGCCTGCGGCATGGAAGCCCGCGGCGTGATGGCCGAGCTGACGGGACGGCGCGGCGGCTATTCGAAGGGCAAGGGCGGCTCGATGCACATGTTCAGCCGCGAGAAGAACTTCTACGGCGGCCACGGCATTGTCGGCGCACAAGTGCCGCTCGGCACCGGCCTGGCTTTCGCCAACAAATATCGTGGCGAGAACACCGTCGCCTTGACTTACTTCGGCGAAGGCAGCGCCAATCAGGGCCAAGTCTACGAGGCCTTCAACATGGCGGCGCTGTGGAAGCTGCCGGTGGTTTACATCATCGAGAACAACAAATACGGCATGGGCACGTCGGTCGAGCGCGCCTCGGCGATCGTCGACATGTACAAGCATGGCGAAGCGTTCGGCATTCCGGGCGAACAGGTCGACGGCATGGACGTGCTGGCGGTCAAGGAAGCCGGGCAACGCGCGATCGAGCATGCGCGATCGGGCAAGGGG
>JBBSNV010000200.1:0-4873 GCA_038260375.1 Reyranellales bacterium | reverse complement strand
GCGCCGACGGGCGCTGGTTCGTCATGACCTTGCTGCGCGAGGATATTCTATGGCCGGCCTTGTGTGCGGCGACCGGCCTGCCCGAGCTGGAACGCGATGCCCGCTTCGACAGCACCGCCAAGCGCAAGGCCAGCACCGCCGAGTTGGCGGCGATCTTCGAGGCGCGCTTCCTGACCAAGAGCTGGGCCGAGTGGAAGCCGATCCTCACGGCGCACGGCCTGGTCTATAGCGAGATCCAGACCCTGCAGGATCTGCCCAACGACCGGCAGATCGCGGCCAACGGCATCTTCGTCGAGACCGGCGATGCGCAGGTGCCGCGCACCATCGCCAACCCGATCAACGCCAGCTTCGCCGCCAAGCGCGGCTCGGGTCCGGCGCCGGCGCTGGGCCAGCATTCGGACGAGGTGCTGCGCTGGGCCGGCGTGTCGGAGCAGGAAATCGCAGCGCTGCGGGCGGCCAAAGCGATCGCCTAGCTTCCATACGTTTTATGCATAAGCGCGCCGATGGCTCCCGCAACCGACGCATGCCAGAATAAAGGCGACAGCGCCGGACAACGGCGCGTTTCAATCGGGAGAACGTTCATGATCACACGCGTAATTTCTCGGCGCACTTTCGTCGCCGGCTCCGCCGCCGTCGCAACCGCTCTGTCGCTGCCGCGCTTTGCTTCGGCGCAGCAAGTCGATCTGCTGAAAATCTTCGTGCCGGCGGCACCGGGTGGCGGCTGGGATCAGACCGGGCGCGCCATCGAACAGGCGATGCGCGCCGCCAATCTGATCAAGGGCGCGCAAGTGACCAACGTGGCCGGTGCCGGCGGAACGGTGGGCCTGCCGCAATTCGTCAATCAATGGAAAGGCCAAGGCAACGCCCTGATGGTGGCCGGCATGGTCATGGTCGGCGCCATCATCGCCAACAAGAGCGCCAACAAATTGACACAGACCACGCCGATCGCGCGCCTGACCGGCGAGTTCGAGGTGCTGGCGGTGCCGGCGGCCTCGCCGTTCAAGAGCGCCAAGGAATTCGCCGCCGCCTTGAAAGCCGATCCGACCAAGGTTCCGGTGGCCGGTGGCTCGGCCGGCGGCACCGATCACATCATGCTGGGCATGATCGCCCAGGCCGTGGGCGTCGATCCCACCAAGGTGAGCTATGTCGCCTATTCCGGCGGCGGTCCGGCCATCGCGGCACTGTTGGGCAACCAGGTGGCGGCGGGCATTTCCGGCTACGGCGAATTCGGCGAGCAGATCAAGGCCGGCAAGTTGCGACTGCTGGCGATCTCGGCCGACAAGCGCCAGCTCGGCATCGATGCGCCGACCCTGAAGGAGGAAGGCATCGACGTCGAGCTGTTCAATTGGCGCGGCGTGTTCGCGCCGCCGGGCATCAGCGACGCCCAGCGCAACGAGATGACAGGCTTGGTGCAGAAGATGGCGGCGACGCCGCAATGGGCCGAGATCTGCAAGGCGCGCGACTGGACGCAGATCACCCTGGTGGGCGACGACTACAAGAAGTTCATCGAGGCCGAAACCACCCGCATCGAAGGCATTCTGAAGAAGCTCGGCCTGGCCTAGCGTATGTCGACCGACAACCCGGCGCCGCAGCACATCGTCCGGTGCCAGGGCTTGCAGTTTGGCGAGCTGGCCGTGGCGCTGGGCGTGCTGGCGCTGGCGGCGATCGTGTTTTGGCGCACCCAGGCCATTCCGGTATCGCCGATCTACGCCAAAGTCGGGCCGACCGTGATGCCGACGATTGCCGCGGCCGGCTTGGGCCTGCTGGGGATCGCGCTGCTGGTCTCGGCGTTTCGCGGCGGCTGGCAGAGCGAGGAAGAACGCGAGACAAGCTCCGACTATGGCGCGCTGACTTGGGTGGTGTCCGGACTGGCGCTGAACGTGGCGCTGATCGACCATGTCGGCTTCACCCTGTCGTCGGTCGTCATGTTCGTGTGCGTGGCGCGCAGCTTCAAGTCGCGACGACCGTTGCGCGACGCCCTGACTGCCGCGGTCTTTGCGCTGGTGGCGTATTTCGGCTTCGCCAAAACCTTGGGCATCAATATCGGCGGCGGCATAGTCGAGCAGGCGTTGGAGCCGGCTTACGGCTTCCTGCGCGGATTGGTGGGCCGCTAGCGATGAACGCATTCGACCAACTGCTCAATGGCTTCGGCACGGCGCTGACCTTGGAGAATATTGGCTGGTCGCTGCTCGGCACCACCTTGGGCACCGCGGTCGGGGTACTGCCGGGCCTGGGACCGGCGCTGACGATCGCGCTGCTGTTGCCGATCACTTTCAGCGTCGATCCCACCGCCGCTTTCATCCTGTTCGCCGGCATCTACTACGGCGCCATGTATGGCGGCTCGACCACCTCGATCCTGCTCAACACGCCGGGCGAGAGCGCCAGCATCGTCACCGCGCTGGAAGGCAACAAGATGGCGCGCAACGGCCGCGCCGGTGCCGCGCTGGCGACCTCGGCGATCGGCTCGTTCGTAGCCGGCACCTTGGGCACTTTGGGCATCGCCTTCCTGGCGCCCTTCGTGGTCGATCTGGCGATCAAGATTTGGGCGGCCGATTATTTTTCGTTGATGGTGCTGGCCTTCGTCACCGTCTCCGCCGTGCTGGGCACGTCGGTGGTGCGCGGGCTGACCTCGCTGTTCTTCGGCCTGTGGCTGGGCTTGATCGGCGTCGATCTACAGACCGGACAGCCACGCTTCGCCTTCGGGGTCGACGAACTGCTCGACGGCATCAACGTCATCATCGTCGCGGTCGGACTGTTCGCCGTTGGCGAGACGCTCTACGTCGCCTCGCGCTTCCGCCACGGCAAGGACGAACTGATCCCGCTGCGCGGCTCGCTGTGGATGACCCGCGAGGAATGGAAGCGTTCGTGGAAACCCTGGCTGCGCGGCGCAGCGATCGGCTTTCCGATCGGCGCCATGCCGGCCGGCGGGGCGGAGATCCCAACTTTCCTGAGCTATTATGTCGAGCGCAAGCTGACCTCCAAGCCCGAGGAATTCGGCAAGGGCGCGATCGAGGGCGTGGCCGGCCCCGAAGCTGCCAACAATGCCTCGACCGCCGGCGTGCTGGTGCCGATGCTCACGCTTGGGCTGCCGACTTCGGCCACCGCGGCGATCATGCTGTCGGCATTCCAGAGCTACGGCATCAATCCCGGACCGCTGTTGTTCGAGACGCAGGCGACGTTGGTCTGGGCGTTGATCGCCTCCTTGGTGATCGGCAATTTCATGCTGCTGGTGCTGAACCTGCCGATGATCGCGGTCTGGGTACAATTGCTGAAGATTCCCGCGCCGCAGCTTTATGCCGGCATCCTGATCTTCGCCACTATCGGCACCTACGGCATCACCCAGTCCTGGGTCGATTTGGCGCTGCTCTACACCATCGGCGGCATCGGCTATCTGATGCGACGATTCGATTTTCCCACCGCACCAGTGATCATCGGCATGATCCTGGGACCGCTGGCGGAGCAAAATTTCCGCCAGGCCATGACCATTTCGGCGGGCGACTGGACCATATTCTTCACCCGCCCGCTGTCCTTGTCCTTTCTGGTGTTGGCGGCCCTGGCCATTGCCGGGCCGTTCGCCTATCGCCGGCTGCGCCGGTAGAGCAAAGCCGCTCTAAGCTTGCAAATGCCGCCGCGCTTGCGTTGAATTGTGCCATGGCAAATTTCGACTCGTCGATCGGTCCCACATCGCGGACCTATTTCTCGCAACGCCTGCGCCTGCATTACGCTGATTGGGGCAACCCGGACGCGCCGCCGCTGTTGCTGGTGCATGGCGGGCGCGATCATTGTCGCAATTGGGATTGGGTGGCGGCCGATTTGCGCCAGGATTGGCACATCATCGCCCCCGATCTGCGCGGCCATGGTGATAGTCAGTGGTCGCCCGACGGCGATTATTCGATGGCAGGCTATATCTACGATCTGGCGCAGCTGATCCATCAGCAGAATTTGGCGCCGGTCACGATCATCGCCCATTCCCTGGGCGGCAACATCGCGCTGCGCTATGCCGGCATCTATCCCGAGACGGTCAAGCAGTTGGTGGCGGTCGAAGGGTTGGGTCCGTCGCCCAAGATGATCGCCGAGCGCGCCAAGAAGACCATCGACATCCGCATGAAGGAATGGATCGACGAGCAACGCAAATTGTCCGGCCGCCTGCCGCGCCGCTACGCCTCGATCGAGGACGCCTTCAAGCGCATGCAGGAAGAAAACAAGCATCTCGCGCCCGAACGCGCGCGGCATTTGACCCAGCACGGCGTTATCCAGAACGAAGACGGCAGCTATAGCTGGAAGTTCGACAATTACGTGCGCGCCTGGCCGCCATACGACATGACCTATGAGGAACAGGCGCAGCTTTGGGCGCGCATCGCCTGTCCGACGTTACTTGTCTACGGCAAGGAGAGCTGGGCTTCCAATCCGCAAGAGGACGGGCGGGTGAAGTATTTCCAGAACGCCAAAGTGCTCTCGTTCGAGAATGCCGGGCATTGGGTGCATCACGACCGGCTCGACGCTTTCCTCGAAGCGGTGCGGGCGTTTATTTAGGTCCGATCTTCATGCCGGCGTAGAGCGCTTCGAAATTCTTGTAGGCGATGCGCTCGGCCAGATCCTGCGGCAGATCGGCCAGCCAGCCCCGTGCCCATTTGGCGTGCTCTGCGACGACGGCCCAGCGCTCGGGCGTGTGAGTGTCGGTGCCGACCATGAAGCGGTCGGGGAAGTCGACGAACAGCGCGCGCCAGATGGAATCGACCTTGCCGCCGTTGCCGGGCTCGCTGCGGAAGGCCAACTCGGCCCACAAGGTTTTGTATTTGCCCAGCATCGCGCGCATTTTATCGACCGGCGCGAAGCCGGCATGCGCCCACAAGATGCGCGCATTGGGGTTTTG
>JBBSNV010000199.1:0-4888 GCA_038260375.1 Reyranellales bacterium | reverse complement strand
TGCCGCTCGAAATGTGAGCGTTGGCCGTAGTTCAGTCGGACGCCGCGAAATGCGCGAGCTGGTCGGCGTGCGCCTTCTTGAAAGCCGGGCGGATTGTCGCCCGTGCGACGTAGTCGCGACAGGCGGGATATTTCGCCAAGCCATCGAACCGATCGACCAGGCGCAGCACATCCGCCATCAGGATGTCGGCGACGGAGAAGGTGCCGGCCAGCCATTCGCGCTTGGCCAGCACCGGCTCCAGATGGGCGAGCCGATGCTTGCCCAGGAAGTCTTCGAACATCTTGGCGGCCGGCGTGTCGTCCTTATCGCCGGCGAACTTCAAGAGCGACCACGGCAGGCTGGCCATTTCGACCGAGTTGAGCGCCGCGAACAACCATTCGATCGCTTCGCTGCGGTGGCGCGGATCGGCCGGCAGGAGCGCGGCGCTGCGATTGCCCAAGTGCAGCAAGATCGCGCCGCTCTCGAAAATCGAAATATCGCCATCGGTGAGCCACGGCACTTGGCCGAAGGGCTGTTGGGCGAAGTGCTCCGCCTTGCGATCGCGAAACGGCACACTAGCGACGCGATAGGGCAATCCCGCTTCCTCCAGCGCCCAACGCACGCGCAAATCGCGCACATAGCCGCGCGGCGTCTGCGGCACCCAATCGAAGGTTGTGAGGATCAGCTCGCCCATATGATTTCTACGTTCGTCCGCCGATTTAGTCCCTAACCCATCCGCATGACGCGCAGGCGCGGATCGAGCAGATCGCGCAAACCGTCGCCCAGCAGATTGAGGCCCAGCACCGCGAGCGCGATGGCCACGCCCGGAAACACTGCCAGGGTCGGCTGCAGATAGATCATGCTCTGTGCGTCGTTCAGCATCCGGCCCCAACTGGGCAGCGGCGGCTGCACGCCCAAGCCCAGATAGCTCAAGCCCGCTTCAGCCAATATCGCCACCGCAAACTGGATGGTGGCTTGCACGATCAGGATGCTGGCGATGTTGGGTAGCACGTGATCGAAGGTGATGCGCAGCGGGCCCTTGCCGATCGCCAGCGCTGCACGGATGAAATCGCGGCTCCACATGGCCAGCGCCGCACCGCGCGTGACGCGGGCAAATACCGGGATGTTGAAAATGCCGATGGCGATGATGGCGTTGGTGGCGCTGGCGCCAAAGGCAGTGGTGATCAGGATCGCGGTCAACACCGCGGGAAAAGCGAACACCAGATCGGACAGGCGCGAGATCAGTTCATCGGCCCAGCCGCGCCGCGAAGCGGCGTAGAGGCCCAGCGCCACGCCCAGGGTCATGCCGATGCCGACCGCGACGAAGCCCACCACGATCGAGTTGCGCGCGCCGTACATGATGCGCGACAGCACGTCGCGGCCCAGATGATCGGTGCCCAGCCAATGCGCGGCCGACGGCCCCTTCAACTTCAAGGCCATCGACACCTCGGTCACCGAATACGGCGTCCACACCAACGACAGCAATGCCGTGCCGATCAAAAACAGAGTCAAGGTCAGGCCGATGACGAAGCTGACATGGTGGCCGGCGCGGCGGGCCCAGGCGAAGGTGGCAGCGATAGCGGTCATGCTGCTAGGCCGCGATCTTTGGCCGCGGATCGAGCGCGGCATAGACGACATCTACGATCAGGTTGATTGCCAGCACCAGCGCGGTGAGCAGGATAACCACGTTCTTGATGATGATTAGATCGTGGTTGTTGATCGACTGGTAGATCAACTGCCCTACGCCCGGCAAATAGAACACGCTTTCCACCACGATGGCGCCGCCGACCTGAAAGCCGAAGAACAGCCCGATGATGGTGACGATGGGAATGAGCGCGTTGCGCAAGGCGTGACCAAACAGCACCGTGCGGTGCGGTGCGCCTTTGGCACGGGCAGTGCGGATGTAGTCCTCGCGCAACGTATCCAGCATCGAGGAGCGCGTAATGCGCGACAGGATCGCGGCTTCCGGCAGGCCCAGCGCAATTACGGGCAGCACCAGGGAGCGCAGCGAGCCCCAGAAATCGTCGTGCCAGCCGGGAAAGCCGCCGGCCGGAAACAACCCCGCGCCCAGCGACAGCAGCAGAATCAGCAGCAAGCCGAACCAGAAATTGGGAATGGCGATGCCCAGCTGGCTGAACATCATCACGCCGTAATCGCCCGCCTTGCCCTGGCGCCACGCCGCCAACACGCCCAACGGCAGGCCGACGCAGATGGCGAACAGCACCGCCATCAGTGCCAGCGGCAAGGTCACCTGCAGGCGTTGGGCAATCAGCGGCGCGATTGGCGTCTTGTAGGCATAGCTGTTGCCCAATTCGAACCGCGTCAGACCGCTCAACCAGACGAAATAGCGCTCGACCGGCGGGCGGTCGAAGCCCAGTTCGGCGCGCACGGCTTTGAGATTGTCGGGCTCGGCCTGCATGCCCAGCATCACCAGCGCCGGATCGCCCGGCAGCACTTCCAGCACGACGAACACCGCCACAGTGGCAATCATAAGCGTGACGAAAGCGGTGAGCGTCCGGCGCAGCTGTAACTGGATCATGAAAGCGCCGCCGTCCCAAAAAGGAAACGGCCGGCAGCATGACGCTACCGGCCGCGGTTCATTTTACTTCCAGTGCACTTCGCTCATATCGACCGACGGCGTGGGCGAGTTTTCCCACATGCCGACCAGGTTCTTGTTCCACACGCCGATCTTGGCCAGTTCGAACAGGTACCCGTTGACCGCGTCGTCGGCGATCATCTTTTGCAGTTTCTGCGAGATCACCTTGCGCTTGGCCGGGTCGAGTTCCTTGGTCAACTCGGCATAGCCGTCCTTGAACGGCTGCGACACGTAGTTCCAGTAATAGTCGCGCGTGTAACGATCGAGATCGAAGGCTTCGGTATGAGCTACGATCGTGAAGTCGTAGTTGCGGTCCTTGAACACTTCCTGCAGCCATTGCGGGAACTTCATCACCGTGACCTGCAGCTTGATGCCGATCTTGCCCAATTGGCTGACCATCACCTCGCCCGCGCGCTTGGCATAGCCCACATCGGGCAGCTTCAACGTTGCCTCGAAGCCGTTGGGATAACCCGCTTCGGCCAGCAGTTTCTTGGCGGCGACCAAATCGAGCTTATAGGTGCCGGTAAGGTCGACGTAATCGGGATCCGACGGCGGGAAAAAGCTGCCGATCGGCACACCGAAGCCGAACTCCGCTTGGATCAGCTCCTTGCGATCGATGGCATGGGCAATGGCCTGACGTACCTTAAGGTTCGACATCGGCCTTTTGTTCGCTTCGGTGCCATTGTTGGTGGCCAGGATCACTTCGCCTTGGGTGAAGCCCGGTACCACAACAAAGCGCGGGTCGGATTTCAGCGTCTCGACCAGTTCCGGCGCCTGGAAGCCCGGGAAGGCGTCGATATCTCCGGCCAGCAGCGCGTTGATCTGCGCCGATGAATCGGAGATGAACTTGAACACGATGGTGTTGAGCTTGATGGCGCTCGGGTTGCGGTAGGTCGGCGCCTTGACCAACGTGACCGAATCGCCCTGCTTGCGCTCCTTGAACATGAACGGGCCAGTGCCGATCGGCGTCACGCCATTGGTGGCAGCGCTTTTCGGCTCGACGATCACGGCATCGCCAATCGACAAATTGAACAGCAGGAAAATATCGGGCTGTTTCAGGCTGATCTTGACGGTCGACGCATCGACCACCTCGACCCTCTCGATCGAAGTGTAGAGCGCCTTGCCCACTACCTTGGTATCGGGGCCGAACAAGCGCTCGAGCGAGAACTTGACGGTTTCGGCGGTCAGCGGCTCGCCGTTATGGAACTTGACGCCCGAACGCAGCTTGTAGGTATAGGCCTTGCCGTCGGGCGACACGGTCCAGCTCTCGGCCAGGCCGGCGACGATCTTGCCGCTGCGATCGATGCGGGTCAGGCCTTCATAGACATTCTGATAGGTGATTTCGCGAATGCCCGCGGCAGGATTCAGGCCGGGGTCGAGCACCGGCGGCTCGAGCGACGCGCCAATTACCACGCGGTCCTTGGGCTGAGCCAGCGCCACACCGGCAGTCAGCGTCAAAGCGGCCGTCATCAAGGCCGCCAATAGTTTCTTCATGGAGTTCTCCCTATCGCCCGAACGGGCGTCTTGTCTGAAGACATGAGAATAGCAACGCTGCCCAGGCGGGGCAAAGCGTCAGGAAGGACCGTAAACTTCGCGCCAGCAGGGCATCCCCGGCAGGCTTTTGGCCGCGAACACGCCCCGGGCGCAGGCCCGCGCCACGCAATCCGCCGCCACGCCGCCCAGCAAGGACAAAGCCAGCGGCCGCACCCCGGTCAGCTCATGCGTACCGGTCGCCAACACGAAAATAGCATCGCCGTCGAAACTGGTGTGGATTGGACGAATAGCGCGGGCCAGTCCGTCTTGGGCCATGATTGCCACGCGCAAGGCTTCGGTCTTGCTCAGCCGCGCGTTGGTCGCCACCACGCCAATTGTCGTATGGCCGCGAACATGAGGCGTACCGCCGCGATCGACATTGACGTCCAAGGACACGCGCTTGATGGGCGCGGTCAGGCCGCCGAATTCCTCACCCTGCTCCCACGGCCACGACCAGAATTGCGGCTGGCCTTCCATGGTGGCAAAGCCGCGCGCATTGACGGCGAGGATAGCGCCGACTTGCAGCCCCTCGTCGCTTACCGCCGAGACGCTGCCCAACCCGCCTTTGAGATTGCCACAGCGCGCGCCCAGACCGGCGCCGGCATTGCCCAGCGCGAAATCCTTGCCCGCGTTGTCGCAAGCCTTGGTGCCCAGCGCCCGATAGGGTGGCAGCTCGCCCCAGTTCTTGTCGCCGCCATTGTTGAGATCGAACAAGATGGCGCCCGGCACCAGCGGCACGATCGAACCCGCGACGTTGAAGCCGCGACCGCGCGAGGCCAG
>JBBSNV010000198.1:0-4893 GCA_038260375.1 Reyranellales bacterium | reverse complement strand
GGGCGGCGCGGCGGGCGGCGTAGCTGGCGGGGTCGCGGGCATTCCGCCGGTAGCGGCGAGCAATTCCAGCGCCCGCGCCTTCAAGGCATCCGACGCCTCGGCGTCCTGGCTGATCAACAACCATACTTGGCGCGCGCCGGGCACGTCGCCTTTTTTGAACAGCACATAGCCCAGATACTCGCGCGCGATGTTATGCCAGGCGCTGCCGCCATCGGCCAAGGGACGCAGCCGCGCGACCGCATCGTCCGGCGCGGCGCCGGAGACGCCTTGGATCGCGCCCAGCACGGTGGCCAGCTCGCGCAAATCCTGGTCGCCGGCAGTGCGCGCCACTTCGGCATAGGCCGAAACGGCACCGGGCACGTCGCCGTTTTCGGCGCGCACTGCCGCGGAGCGCAGCCGCGCCAAAGTCGAATAGGGTTCGCGCGCATCGACCGCCAACGCGTCGAGCGCCTTGATGGCGCCGGCGCGGTCGCCGCTGCCGGCCTGGGTCATGGCGGCGATCAAGGCATCGGAGGCTTTGACGCGTTCGCTGGCGACATAGGCGCGGTATCCCGTGACGCCGGCGGTGGCCAGCACCACCAGCACCGCCAGGCCGATCAGGGCCGGGGCGTATCTCTTCCACGCATTATTGAGCTTGTCCTGGCGGACGTCGTCGTCAACTTCTTGAAAGATATCCGCCACTTGGCACGCCTCCCGGCTCGCAGGCGAGAGACCGCCGCGGCGGCCTTTCTTACCTTGCGAGCCCCTCATTTGCAAACCGGCAAACAAGGAAAAAATGCGGCACAGCGCCCTGATTTTCCACGCTGTTTGGCGATCCAATCGGCGGCACGGTAGGCGCGCGGTAGGCTGTTGGTCGATTTTTCGGCAAGAGGCTGGATTTTTGGCCGACCGCCCGATAACAATGGCGCGCGCGGCGAACGCTGTTCCAGGCGCCCCTAAAATCCACCTACGAGGCGACATGTCGATCCGCATTCACGCCCGCTTTTTCATGGCAGCACTGTTGCTAGCGTTCGCGGCCCTGCTGCCCGTCAGCGATGCACCCGCCCGCACAGATGATCAGGGCGGCGGTCAGCAAATCGCCCGCGAGGGCGGTCAGCAAGTCGCCCAAGCCGGCCGTCCGGTCAGAGGCCCGACGGTGCCGTTCGAAAACGATTACGCGCAGCGCCGCAAGGACAAGGGCGCGCTGCAGTTCAACGACCACATCGCCACCATCCCCGGCAACCGCATCCGCGACGTGCCCACGGTCAACGGCCGCATGGGCGACCGCGTGGTGGTGGGCGAAGGCGCGCTGCTGTATTTCCCGGTCGGCTATCTGATGACGGCGACCTATCGTTTCGACAAGCTGCGGCCCAAGGCCGGCGCGGCGGCAGTGGCGAGCGGCAGCGATCTGGAGCCCAACCCCGATTACGCGCTGGTGCGCCGCTTCGACAGCGAGCTGGGTCCGGTCTGCGCCGTGACCGAGGACCAGAGCAGCAAGACCCGCGCCGAATTCCGCCTCAAGCCCGGCACCAAGTTGATGACGGTGGTGGTCGAACAGCCCGGCCGCTGGGACGCCATCGCCAGGGACACCAGCCGCTCCTACGCGCTGTTCGCCGGCATCGAGGAACGCTACGTCGCCAACGATCCTCTGGTGCGCAAGCTGTTGGCGCATTGCAAGAGCGGCGCCAAGGACGTCACCGTGGCGTTCGACGCCAAAACTCCGATCGACTTCACCATGATCAGCGGCACCGCCGGCCTCCAGTAGCCGCCGCGCTAGAGTTGTTTGCGTTTCGGCTTGAATTGCAGGGGTTTGGCCCGCATCGCCAGACTTGAGCGGCGGGGCGATTTGCGTAACAATTCGCCGATAGGCAGGCTCGGGAGGCACCCATCGACGGCATCGCGATGAGCAACGTGTTCCGGCTGGTGGACCGCCGGCGCAAACGCAAGATCGTGGCGTTCGACCGCGGCGAATTGGGACAGCTGCTCAACCTCTACAGCCGGCGCGTGGCAGCGGGCGAGTGGCGCGACTACGCGATCGATTTCAAAGCCGGCATGGCGGTGTTTTCGGTCTATCGGCACGCAGCCGAGCAGCCGCTGTTTTCCATCGCCAAGCTGGCGCCGGGTTCGCAGCGCCAAGGCGACTGGATCGTGGTGTCGGGACCGAGACGATTGGCGCAGGGCAAGACCATCGCCGAGATTTTGCCGGTGCTGAACAAGCCGTACTTAGTGATTAGCCGCTAAGGCGGCGCGCCTTCAGTCGATACCGGGCGATGACGGGCGCGGCGGAGATAAACCGACTTGGTTTCGGCCCTTGTTCGGCGCCCTGTTCGACTCAGCGTCGGATCCGTTTCAACAGCCTAAAACAGATGCGGGCGACACCGCCTTAGCAGTGCCGCCCGTTTGCATCGCGCCTCGCGAACGAGACGCGAATTACTGTGGCGCGAATTTAGCGGGTGGTCGCAGCGCCGACGCCGGCGCCAACCGCGCCACCGATCAACGCACCGCCCAAGATCGACAGGCCACCCGTCGCGGCACCCACGGCAGCGCCGGTGCCGGCACCGATCGCGCCGCCGGTTACAGCGCGCTGCCCCCAGGTGTCGCCGCAAGCGGCGGTCATCAGACCGAGCGAGGCAACGATCGCAAGAACCTTAAAGCTTTTCATCTCTGTCGCTCCTTCTATAGGACCGATAGGCGGTAAGTCCCCCGCACCATCTCCAGAATATGACGCTTTAAGTGCGGTCGGAGTTCCGGTCGGAGTTCCCGGCGGAATACCGCGCAAACCCGGGGCCAATCGCGGCGGAATTGTGCCCATTCACAGATGTTCGGATTCGAGTTCGAGGCAAGATTGGCCGAATGCGGCGAGGCCTTCTTCCAGGTAATCGGCGAGCAGCGGCAGGCCGAGCAGATAGGTGGCGGTGCGGTCGTTGTGGCGCGCAGTGGCTTGCTCACGCAGCTCGGCCCAATCGGAGCGATCGCCGTCGTCACGGCCGATCCAGGCCAGAGTCACCAGATCGATCTGCGCGTCGTCGTTGAGCGCGCCGATGAATTCCACCAGCTCCTGGCGCACCGGATCGTCGGCGCCGTCTTCCAGCACGTCGATCATGCCGTCGTCGGTGGCGTTGGAGCCTTCATCGGGATCGGTCTCGCCTTCCTTGACGTCGAACTCACGCGCCTTGACGACGACGAAGCAGATCTGCTCGGGCGTCACCTCGAAGGCCCATTCCTCGACCTCGACGTCGACGACCTTCTTGGACGGGGCTTTTTCCGGACGACGGGCCATGAGATTTCTCCACTTGTTACGGTGCTGTAACGCAGCAAGGCCCTGATAGTGCCATCGAGGTTAACGCGGCCGCGACGCCTGCTGCTCGATCAGATCGGCGACGGCGGAGGGATTGTCCTGCACCACATAATGTACGGCGTTGGGGATGGTGCCGGTCTCGACACGCTTCATGCCGTGGGCGCGCAAATCGTCGGCGATCTTGGGCATCAGCGATACGAAGGGCGACTTGGCGCCGAAGGCGATGAACAACGGCACATCGCTGGCATCGCGTTGGCTGGCGTTGAATTTATCGTTGGCGGGAAAGGCGCGATAGATTTCGAACGCGGCGTGGAGCTGGGCCAGGGTGCCGTAGGCTTGAGTGTAATGCTCTTTCTCGGCGCGGCTGAATTGGCTGAGGGCGAAGAAGTAATCGAAGAACTCGCTTTGGCGGCCGGCGATTTGATTCTCTGGCAGCTTCTCCGGCAGGCCGAGAGTCTGCATGAAGCGGACATGCCAGGCGGCGGGATCGCTTTGCGCGGTGTCCCAACCGGCGATGCCGGGCAGCTTCACGTCGAGGATCATGGCGCCGCGCAGCACCTGGGGACATTCGCGCACGCAGGCATAGGCCACCATGCCGCCGAGGTCGTGGCCGACCAGATAGGCGCCGTGCAAGTTCAGCGCCACCACCACATCGCAGACGCGGCGCGCCATCGCGGCGGCATCGTAGCGATCGGGCGTGGGGCCTGAGCCGCCGATGCCGGGCAGATCGACGGCGACGATTGTGAAGCGCTGGGCCAGGCGCGGCATGATCTTGGCGTATTCGGACCAGTCTTGCGGGAATCCGTGCAACAGGACGATGGCGGGGCCGGTGCCGCCGCGCACGTAATGCGTCAGCGCGCCGTCGAAGCGGAGATATTGCGAGGAGAACTCGCGGCCCAGGCCGGTGGGTTGCGGCTGTTGGGCGTGCAGGGCAGTGGTGATGATGAAGAAAAACAAAATAGGGAGAAGTTTCATGATTCCGCGAGCACCTTCACCTTCAAGGTGCCATTATAATAGGCGTATGTGCCGCCGCCGGGCGACAAGGTCATCGCGCCAACTTGCTGGGAACTTGCCGGTCATCCACGCGACGTAATTGCCGCGCCCGCCCCGGTGTTGCCGCCGGTCTCTTAATTTACTTTTCTCGCGTCCCGCTCCAGCCACCTTGAGTGAGGCCGCCATCGCAATGGCCCCAGGAGCCGCTGAAACCGGTCGCTGTGAAGGTGAAGCTGTAATGGCCCCAGGAGGTCTCGCCCGGGCAACTGCCCTTGCTGGTCTGGCGCCAGATGCCTTCGATTGTCGCGCCGCTTATTTTGCCGGCAGCCAAGGTGCCGCCTTGATATTCGTAAGTGCCGCTGCCGCCCGACAGCACCATCTTGCCGTAGTTGGTGGTGAAGGTGCCGGTCATCCACTGCGCGGCGTTAATGTTGCCGCCGCCGCTGTTGTTGGTGGCAGTGCCGGTGCCGGTGCCGCTCTTGTCGCAGGGAATCAGTTTGACGATGCCGTCGGCCTGGTTGGCGAAATGCAAGCCGAACTGATTGATGTCGAGATCCGCTTCGCGCTGGGTGGCGCGGGTGCGCACGCGCACATAGCCGGGCTTGCCGTCGTAGCGATTGTTT
>JBBSNV010000197.1:0-4897 GCA_038260375.1 Reyranellales bacterium | reverse complement strand
TGGAAAGAAACACGCTGACCTTCATGGTCTCGTCCGGCGGCAGGTCGAGCTCGGGCGGCGGCGTGCCGGGCCCAACATATTGTACCAGCCCGTCGGCGGCACTGACCACCAGGCCCGATCGCATCGGCGTCACTCGTGGCGGATCGCGGAAGAAATAGATGCACCACGCCGTCGCTACGCCGCCGATGAACCAGAAGCCGCCCCACAACAGCGACAGCAAAACCGTGACCACCGCGAATAGGGCGATGAACTTCCAGCCATCGCGATTCAAAGGGACGAGGAAATCTTTCAGCATGTCGGCCTTTTACAGCAACGGCGTGAGGGAAGCGGCGCGCGAGAACAATCGAGCTTGGTCAATTGATACTGCTCAATTGATCTTGGGCAGCACGAAGACTTGGCCGGGATAGATCAAATCGGGATCCTTGATCTGTTGCCGGTTGGCCTCGTAGATCACCGTATAACGCGTGCCTTCGCCGTAAATCCGTTGGGCAATGCGCCACAGCGAGTTGCCCGGCACGATGGCCACCTTTTGCGTCAGCAACTCGCCCTGATCGGTGCGCACGAACGGCACTTCCAGCCGCGACACCACCTTGCCGTCGGGCTGCACCCGATCGACGCGCAGATTGTAGGGACCCGGCGGCACCGTCTCGCCGGGCACGATCCGCCAGCTGCCGTCCGCGCCTGCTTGAGTGCGGCCGGCCAGTTTGTTGTTGAGATACGCCTGCACCGTGGCGCCGGGCGGCGCCTTGCCGTTGATACGCATGTCGCCGTGCTCGTCGTAATCGACCGAGCCCAGGATCAGATCGCCGGCGCGCGCCAAGCCGGCCGAGCTTTGCGGTGTCTGCAGCACCACCGAGCCGCCGCCGTCGCGCGGCACGATCACCGCCAAGGCGCCACTCGGGCCGCCATCTTTCGCCGCGGGAACGTTCAGCACGACCGACTGATCGCCCGTGTTCTGCTGGCCGTTCGGCCCGACCGACTGCAAAGTGAGTTGGCGCGTGCCCGAGACCAGCGGTTTGTCAGGCAGCAACACCCATTCGCCGCGCGGATCGGCATCGACGCTGCCGATCGGTTGGTCACCGTCCAGCACCGTGACCCGGGAGCCCGGCGCGGCACGGCCGGCGATCACGGCACGACCATCGGGATTGACGCGCACTACGTCGAAGCTGGGCGCGGTGGGTGGCTTGGTCGGCGGCGGCGGGGTCAAGGCCGGGACCGGGGCCGAAGCCACCGGCGGCGACAGCGCAACCGGCGGCCCGGGCGGCGGTTGGGTGGCGTCGTGGAATGCAAACCAGATAACACCGGCCGCGATCACGACGATACCGCCCGCAACCGATAAAATTGCCGGTGTTTTCATGGCCTTGTCAGCATCTTGCTCATCGTGGAATTAACTTACGTCCCGGTTGGGCTTAAGGCAACGCCGGCTATGATGCGGCCGATCCATCGCCGGCGTCGAATCGGGCGTCGAATACCGCTTTGCCTCGGCGGCCAAGATGGTGTATCCGCCTCCCCTTCATTTGGCGGTGACCGACGAAAATGCAACGCTTTCAGGCGGTTCGATGATTTCAATCAAGGCAGTGGCGGTCTATTGCGGCTCGCGCAAGGGCGCCGACCCCAAATATGTCGCGGCCGCCTACCGCCTGGGCCAGATCCTGGCGCAGCATCACGTCCGGCTGGTGTTCGGCGGCGGCAGCGTCGGGCTGATGGGCGCGGTGTCGGACGGCGTGGCCGACCATAAGGGCGACGCTATCGGCGTGATCACCGAAAACCTGGTGCGCCAGGAAGTCGCCAACAACCGCCTGCCCGTCCTGGAAGTCGTGCCGTCTATGCACATCCGCAAGGAGCGCATGTTCGAGTTGGCGGACGCCTTCGTCATCTTGCCAGGCGGCGCCGGCACCTTGGATGAATTTTTTGAAATCCTGACTTGGAAGCTGCTGCGCCTGCACGACCGTCCGATCGTGATCGTCGACCAGGACGGCTATTGGCAACCGTTGGCGGCGCTGGTCGAGCGCATCATCGCCCAGGGTTTTGCCGCCACTCAGTTGCCAGCGCTCTATACGATGGTGCCGAGCGTGGAAGACGTGCTGCCGGCGCTGGCCGCCGAGCCGCCGCCGGCCTTTCCCGCCCAGCCCAAACGCACCTAAAACCGCAAGGCCGCATTGCCGTAGCGCCGCCCTGGCGCGGCTTGCCGGGCTGCCGGCCATGGGCTAAACCGGCGCCCTCTTTTCAGCGCCCATTCGCGGCGTTCAGTCGAACCAGTACGAAGGAATTTTCCGGCATGGCCAAGATCAAGGTGAAGAACCCGGTCGTCGAACTCGACGGCGACGAGATGACCCGCATCATCTGGCAGTTCATCAAGGACAAGCTGATCCTGCCGTATCTCGACATCGACCTGAAATATTACGATCTGGGCGTCGAGCACCGCGACAAGACCAACGACAAGGTCACGGTCGAATCGGCCGAGGCGATCAAGAAATACGGCGTCGGCGTCAAATGCGCCACCATCACGCCGGACGAACAACGCGTCGAAGAATTCAAGCTCAAGGAAATGTGGAAGTCGCCCAACGGCACGATCCGCAATATTCTGGGCGGCACCGTGTTTCGCGAGCCGATCATCTGCAAGAACGTGCCGCGGCTGGTGCCGGGCTGGACCAAACCGATCGTGATCGGCCGTCATGCTTTCGGCGATCAATACAAGGCGACCGATTTCGTGGTGCCGGGCAAGGGCAAGTTGACCATCAAGTTCGTCGGTGACGACGGCAAGGTGATCGAGAAGGAAGTGTTCAACTTCCCCGGCGGCGGCGTCGCCTTGAGCATGTACAATCTGGACGAATCGATCGTCGGCTTCGCTCGCGCCTGCATGAATTACGGCCTGACGCGCAAATGGCCGGTGTACCTGTCGACCAAGAACACCATTCTTAAGGCCTACGATGGGCGCTTCAAGGATCTGTTCCAGGAGACTTTCGACAAGGAATTCGCCGACAAGTTCAAAGCCGCCGGCATCACCTACGAGCATCGCTTGATCGACGACATGGTGGCCTCGGCCCTGAAATGGGACGGCGCCTTCGTGTGGGCATGCAAGAATTACGACGGCGACGTACAGTCCGACACGGTAGCGCAGGGCTTTGGCTCGCTTGGCCTGATGACCTCGGTGTTGCTGACGCCGGACGGCAAGACAGTGGAAGCCGAAGCTGCCCACGGCACGGTGACGCGCCATTATCGCGAGCATCAGAAGGGCCGGCCGACCTCGACCAACCCGATCGCCTCGATCTTCGCCTGGACCCAGGGCTTGAGCTATCGCGGCAAATTCGACGGCACGCCCGAAGTGACCAAGTTCGCGGACACTCTGGAGAAGGTGTGCGTCGAGACGGTGGAAGCGGGCGACATGACCAAGGATCTGGCGATGCTGATCGGCCCGACGCAAAAATACCTGACCACCGAGGCGTTCCTCGACAAGCTGGATGCCAATCTGAAAAAGAAGATGGCCGCCTAAGCGCAGCCACGATGGTTAAACAAAAGGGCGCACCGCCATCGATCGAAATGGGGGCCGCCCTTTTTATTTAGGCCGCCAACTCGCGCCTGATGCGCTGGTCGTAATAGCCGGCCAACTCGTCCAGCACCTTGCCGCCGTCGCCATGATAGGTCGGCCCATGCATCAAGGCCAGATGCTGCGGCTTGAGCGTCGCCAGCTTGCGGATGGTGGGCGCGGTGTTGGGCGTCAGGCTGGTGAAGCCCGCCCCCTCCTCCGTGGCGATGGCCGGCCCCAGGATATCGCCGCCCTCGCTATGCACCTCGCATTTGCCGAACGCGGTCAGCAGATCGCTGGTGAAGAACGTCCCGGTGGTTTCCTCCAATAGTAGGCAGGCTTCCCAGTTGTGCGGCACATGCGGCGTTTCGATGAAGCGCACGATCTTACCGCCCAAATCGAAGGTCTCGCCGTTGGTCACGATTTGCGGCGGGCGAATGGCGTGATCGGACACCGCGACGCTACAGCCCAACCGGCTATGCGCCACCACGGCGTGCGGCGCCAAGGCCAGCCAGTCGTTCATCGAGCCGCTCTCGTCGGCCTCGCCGTGGCTGAAGCCGATCCAGCGCAGCTTCGCCGGGTCCATCACGCTGCGCATCGCCTGCACCATGCCGTCGAACAGGAAACGCTGGCCGCAATGGAATAGCAGCGGCTGCTCGGCATCGATCAGGAATTGGTTGAAGGTGATACCGGTATTGCCGCGCGGCACGTAAGTGGAGAAGCGGTAGATACGGTCGGCGACTTCGTCGATGCGAGTGTCCATGGCAGATCCTTTCAGCAACTTTATGTCGAAGCTTATCCACTCGACGCGCCGGAAACGAATTGCTGCCGATCGATTCGGTCGCTGAGCGGCAGGCCCGCGCTATGCGCCTACTGCTTGGCCGGCTGTTGTGGCGAGGCCTCGCTCTTGGCCGCCGGTGCATAGCCGCGCGCCGACAAGCAGTTTTCCATCAGCTTGGAGGAGCGCGAGGACGTGCCGCGCGAATCCATCTGCTTGCGCAGCAGGCTGTTGCCTTGATCCATGTTGCGGTTCTGCGCGCCGACTGTCGAATTGATGTCGGAATCGATGTTGCGGTCGCGCACCATCACGGCATCGACCTGGCGCCGGCAATTGGCGACGTCTTTATTGAACTGCTCCTGCGTGGTGTTAGGCTTGGTGAAGTCGCGATTTTCGCAGGCGCCCAAAGCCAGCAACGCCATCGACAGGCCGATATACAGAAATTTCATTACGCCGCTCCCTTTGCCGCCACTGCTGCCTCGATTGCCGCCAACGCGCGGCTGGCATTGGCCACGTCCGGCCCGCCGCCTTGCGCCATATCGGCACGGCCACCGCCTCCCTTGCCGCCCAAAGCTTCGACGCCGGCGCGCACG
>JBBSNV010000196.1:0-4904 GCA_038260375.1 Reyranellales bacterium | reverse complement strand
CTCTGCGCCGCGACTTTGACTGGTTGCTTAAAGCCTAGGTGGGCGGGTTAAGGGTTAAGGGTTAAGGGTTAAGGGTTAAGGGTTAAGGGTTAAGGGTTAAGGGTTAAGGGTTAAGGGTTAAGGGTTAAGGGTTAGGGGTGGGGTCGATGAACTGGTAATCGGCTTTGATGCGCCCGTCGTCGGCCAGCACCAGCAGCTCGAAGCCTTGGGCCACGATCTTGCCGCCGCCGGCCGGGCGCATGTGCCAGTTCAAGCGCACCACGTTGCGATAGCCCTCGGTATTGCCCATCGCCTCGAAACGATGGCCGCCATCGCGAATCGATTTCTCGTAAGAGCCGGTAACGCGTTCCAACATCGCCGCATGGCCATGCCATTCGGCACGCTTGTTGGTGTGGATGCAATCCTCGCTCCACAGCGCGGCGATCAAGCGCTTGCGGTTGCCGGCATCGGCCTTGTTCCACATCGCCACGTAGTGATCCACCAGTCGGTCGTAATCGGTCATCGAAATTCTCCGCGCTTCAGGCGTTCCCGAAAGCAGCATGGATGAGGGTCGGGGCGGGGTCGATTACGTGGCAGGTAAAGGCCGCCAATGAAAAAGGCCGGCGAGCGCCGGCCTTTTTGGCAGCGAGTAGTGAGCCGTCAGCTCGACTTCATCTTGCCGGTGCGCTTGTAGCTTTCGATCTGCGATTTGAGCTCGGCCTGTTCCTTGCAGCCGAAGGTGCAAAGCTCATCGAGCCGCTTGAGATGCTCTTGGGCTTTGGCGACTTCGCCCAGCATCAGATAGGCCTCGCCGATATATTCGTTGGCGCCCAGATGCTTGGGATCGAGCGACAGAGCGGTTTGGTAATATTGCAGCGAGCCGCGCGCGTCGCCCGATTTGCGGGTGGCGTAACCCAGCAGATTGAAGGCTTCAGGATTCTTCGGCTCCTTGGCGGTAACCTTCTGCAACTGCCAGATGGCGGTCGGCCAATCCTGCTTGGCGATGGCGGCCTTAGCGTAGGCGAATTCGGCGCTGACCTGGGGCGCCGCCTGGGGCGCCGGCGCGACCGGAGCGGGTGCGGCGCTGCGTGGGGCTGGCGCCGGTGCGGGCGAGGAACTGCCCATGGCCCAAACGCCATGGCTCGACAGGCCGATGCCCAGCGCCAATGCCGGCAGCGCAGCCAACGAGATAAAGCGCAGTGGAACGGTCATGGGCGTTCTCCGGTTGATTAAGCGGCGCGTCATCATGGCGATGGCCGCTGACGCCGATCTGACGACACGAAAAAGGCCGACACAAGGCCGGCCTGTTCCGATTCGGTGACGGCTGCGTCAGCTCGACTTCATCTTGCCGGTGCGCTTAAAAGTCTCGATCTGCTCTTTCAATTCGGCCTGTTCCTTGCAGCCGAAGGTGCATAGCTCGTCGAGACGCTTCAGGTGTTCCTCGGCTTTGGCGACATCGCCCAGCATCAGATAGGCCTCGCCGATATATTCGTTGGCGCCGAGATGCTTGGGATCGAGCGACAGGGCAGTCTGGTAATGCTGCAGCGAGCCGCGCGCGTCACCCGATTTGCGGGTGGCGTAACCCAACAAATTGAACGCTTCAGGATTTTTCGGCTCCTTGGCGGCGACTTTCTGCAGCAGCGAGATCGCGGTCGGCCAATCCGCCTTGGCGATCGCCGATTTGGCGTCGTTGAAATCGTTGTTGCGCGCGGCAGGTGGCGGCGTGTCGATGCTGGACGGCATGGCCTCAACCGGGGCGATCAGGCTCGGTGCCATGACCAGGCTCAGCGGCAACAACACAATGGCTAGCGGGCGGAAAATCTGCTTCATGAGGTGTCCTCCCTGGACAGCGATACCTTCATTAACACATAAACACGCCACCTATTCCCGCACGAAAGCTTGATCGGTCCGCGCGTCAGGTTTTGGCCGGTTCAGTCGGTCTAACCGCCGCGCGGCCGGGCTGGACGGCCGGTTGGGCTTGCGGTCGCCGCTCGGGCAGGAAGGCGCCGTCGGTGATGGCGCGCACCACCAGGGCGCCGGAACGGCCGCGCACTGCAATCTCGTGCGAGGGCCAGTCGCCGATATCGATGCCGGCGGTGGCGATCAGATCGTCGGACAGGATGACCTCGCATTTATAGTCTTTGGTCATCGATTCAAGTCGGCTGGCCGTGTTTACCGTGTCGCCGATCGCGGTCAGCGTCCTGCCCGTGCCGTAGCCCAGTTCGCCGACGATCGCCAAGCCGCTATGCACGCCGATGCCGATGCGCAGCGGCACATCGAGATCGCCGCTCAAGCTCTCGTTCAATTGGTCGAGCGCCAACGCCATGCGCCGCGCCGCATCGATACCCTGTCGCGCGGCAACATGCTTGTCGCCTTCCAGGCCGAACAGCGCCATGACCCCGTCGCCGATGAACTTGTCGACATGACCGCCGGCGCGCTCGATCGCTTCGCCCATGGCGCGAAAATAGCGGTTGAGCACGAACACCGTGTCGTAGGGCAGTTGATGCTCGGCCATGGTGGTGAAACCGCGAATGTCGGCGAACAGCACTGCAATCTCGCGCTCCTGGCCGTGATGATGCGCGCCGCGGGCAAAGCCGTCGCGCGCCGTCGCCGCCGCCGGCAACAGCGGCGTGATGTCGTAGTCGCCCGGCGTGGGATACACTTGGCACGCCAGCCGCACATTGATCGGCATGCCGATGCGCGCCAATACTTTTTGCTCGGCCGACGTTGGCGGCGGCAAATGCTCGCGGCCGCGTCCGATGCGTACGCGGCAGGTCGAGCAGCGGCCGCGCCCGCCGCACACCGAGGCGTGGGGGATGCCGGCGCCGCGGCTGAATTCCAGAATCGACGGCCCGGCCGGGCCGCTGGCCATCGCCTCGTCGGGATAGCGTAATCTGACCAGACCGTGGCGGCGCTCCCATACGCCGCGCAACAGTCGCGCCGCCAGGATCGCCAGCAGCAAGACGCCGAAGCCCCACTCGACCACGCGGTCGATCACGAACAGCGGCGCCGATTCCTGCGACGTGGGAAAATGGGCGTTGGTCGCCAACGCCTGCACCCAGTCGCGATTCTGCATCAGATGAGAGATTTCCGCGCCGCGCTGGAAGAAGGCGATCAGCGCCAACACCGGCAGCAACAACGCGACCGCGAACGCCAAGGCCTGCAAGCGGCGATAGCCCGGCTTGAGGTGCCACAGCATGTGCAGGCCATAGCAGCCATGCGCCCAGGCTGCGATCACCAGGCCGAATTGCTTGAGCACGCCGATCGGCCAGTCGTACCACAGCGCGAACAGCACATAGGTGTAGCTGTCCTCAAGCCCGACCATCTCATGTGCCACGCGCGTGCCGATCACATGCACCGCAGCCAGCGGCACGATGGCCGCGCCCATGACGATCTGGCCCCATTCGCTGGGCGTCAATTTCAAGCTGCGCCGGCGATAGAACGACCAGAACACCAGGGTCACATGCAGGACCAAAGCACTGACCAACGCGAAGGTGGCGGGTGGCGAGCGCCATAACAACTTGAACCACACCGCGCCCTGCTCCATGGCGCCGAGCGAGATCAGGCCCAAGGTGTGATTGATCAGATGGCTGGTGACGTAAATGAACAGCACCACGCCGGACCAGAGCCGGAGTGTGCGCAACAATTCGCGGGCTTCCATGGCAGTTGCTTCAGAGCAACGACAAGATGGCTTCGGGCGGCCGACCGATCACCGCCTTGCCGTCGCGCGTTAGGATCGGGCGTTGCAACAAGATCGGATGCTCAGCGATGGCGTCGATAAGTTTGGTGTCGCTCGAAGCTGCGTCGAGCCCGGCGTCGCGATAGGCGTCTTCGCCGTCGCGGATCATGGCCCGCGCGCCGCCGCCCTGATCTGTGCTTAGGGCTTTGGCCAGAGCTTGCAATTCCCCGCGCGTCGGGGGACTTTTCAGATATTCGACGATGCGAACAGATGCGCCCTTGGCGCGTATCAGTTCCAACGCGGCGCGCGACTTGCTGCAGCGCGGGTTGTGATAGAATGTCATTGCCATCGCATCGCCCCATTTAACCTTACGTTCCTAAAATATGACTTTATCGATGCTCCTGTCATCCTGGCGCAGGCTGGCTTGCGCCGTTGTTTTGATTTTTGGCGCTGTCACGCCGCTATTGGCGCAGCAACCGGCCCCCACGCCGCAGCCGGCTGCGCCTGTAGCGGCACCGCAGGCGGGGCCCGCGGGCCAGGCCGCGCCGCAAGGGGCACCGGCGACAACCGTGTCGACCGACGAACTGCAAAAGCTCGTTTCGACCTTGAAGTCGGAAACCGATCGCGCCGCGCTGATCGCCCAGTTGCAGGCGCTGATCGATGCCCAGCGCAAGGTCGTCGAGCAGCCAGGCCTGATCACCGTCATCATCCAATCGGTGTCGAACGGCATCGCCGACATGACCGACACGCTGTCGGAAGCGGGCAGTCAGTTGACCGATTTTTCCGGTCTGTGGCGATGGTTCAATCATGCCTCGAACGATCCCGATTTGCGCGCGCGCCTGCTCGAGGCGGCGCTACACATCGCCGGCGTGTTGGCTTGCGGCCTAGCTGGGATGGTGCTGGCGTATTTGTTGCTGCGTCGCGTGTCGGGCCGGGTGCTGGCGCGCCTGCCGTCGAATTGGGGCGGCAAGCTGGGTGGCGCGGCGCTGACCTTCGTGATCCAGCTGGTGCCGCTGGCGGCGTTTGCCGCGGCGTCTCTTCTCGCCATGCCGTTCCTGCTGGTGCGACTCAATCTGCATCTCAATCAGGTGATCGTGGCGGCGATCTACGCGGTGGTGATTAGCGGGTTGTTGGTGGCGTTAGGCCGGGCCGTGCTGCAGCCGACGGCGCCACATTTGCGAATGCTGCGTTGGAGCGACCCAACTGCGGCCTATGCCGATCGCTGGCTGCGGCGGTTCGTGATTAT
>JBBSNV010000195.1:0-4910 GCA_038260375.1 Reyranellales bacterium | reverse complement strand
GGTATTCGCGATCGGCGGCTGGGAGGGCCGCGCCTATCCCGGCATTACATTTAAAGTCTCGCCGCTGGCCTATGAAATTTTGAAGGACCAGCCCGGGCTGCGGCCGGCGCCCTATTTGGCGTCGCGCGGCATGAAGTGGATCCAGCACTACGCCAAGCCCGGCCTGTCGGCCAAGGACCTCAAGGCCTATCTGCGGCAATCCCATAGATTGGTGGCGCTGGGCTTGAGCAAGAAGAAGCGCGGCGAGCTGGGTCTGGCGTTCGACAAGAATTAGGTTTGCCGGCGCTTGGCAGCGCCCTGTAGCGGGCCTAGCATTCGGCAGCCGGCTCCCTGGAAATCCACGGGGCTGGTGCCGGAGGACCGCATGAGCCCAGACAACCGCGCCCAAACTGTCGGTGTCGATTACGGCGCCGAAGAAGCCGCCATGCAGGCCTATCTGCGCGAGGGCGAGCGACGCGCCTATGCGCTGGGCAATCGCGGGCCGATCCGCTTCACCGCAGACGGCAAGATCCATCCCGATATTCTCGAGGCCTATTGGCGCACCGGGTTTTACGTGTTCGAGGGCGTGCTGGGCAAAGAGGAACTCGCCGAGATCGAAGCCGACTTCAAGAATCTGCTGGCGCGTCTGCCGAGCGAAAAAGATTCAGCCGTCGATGCCAAAGGCCGGCCGGCACTGACTATCGACAACAAGGCGCAGACTCTGTTCTGGTCCAAGCCGCTGGGCGATCCGTTCGGCGGCACCGAACTGGCCAATGGCCGTCATCCGGTCAAGATGTTCGAGCCCAAAGCCAAAGCCGACGCGCCCAAGGAGATCGTCTATCTGATCCTGGGCTCGTTGCAATTTATGGAAACGCAGTTACGCGTCTATGGCCATCCCGGATTGCTGGCGGTAGCGGCGGCGGTAAAGGGCGCGGACTACACGCCGTTCAAGGAGGCGGGTTTCATCAAGTAGCGGGGGCTGGGCGCGTCGGTCGCCTGGCATCAGGACGGCATCACGCATTGGCACAGCCCGGATTGGGATGAGGGCAGTCACGGCTTCAACTTCATGGCGCAGCTTTACGGCTGCACCGCTGCCAACGGCGTGTGGGTGGTGCCGGGCTCGCACAAGGTGCGCGGCAAATGCGACATCAAAGCCATGGTCGCGGCAGCCGGCAGCGAACGCCTGCCCGACGCGGTGCCGATGGTGTGCCAGCCGGGCGACGTGGTGATCAACAATCGCCAGGTGGTGCACGGCTCGTTCGCCAACACCAGTAAAGACTGGCGCGTGACATTGAATTTCGGTTTCCATCGCCATAGATCGGTGCTGGGATTCGAGGCAGGCGGCATCCACAACGCGCGTTCGGTGTACGATGCGGCGCGCATCGCCGAGCGCGCCAAGTTGATCGGCTACGGCATCGATGCGCGGCGCCAACGCTTCCCCAACGAGACGCCCTATAACTACCAGCCGCACGCTGGCGAAACCTATCGCTGGGACGACGCGGCCAAAGCCAGCATCAAGGACTACAATCTGCTCGATCTCAGCATCTAGGTGCAGCACACTTCCCAGCGATGCAAAGAATAGAGTTATTGGCAGTGCGCGATGGCGAAATCGCGCGGCGCAAGAAGGCGGGCGAGGACATCCTTGCCAAGCTAGAGCGCCTGGATCCACACACCACGTTTCCGCATTTCCTGCGCGCGGCGACCGCGGCGAAGCTGGGGCAACGCGCGCTGGTCGATGGCGCGCGCAGTCATACCTATGCCGAGCTGTTCGCGGCAATCGATGCCGCGGCGCAAGTGCTTCAGGAACGCGGCGTGAAGCTGGGCGACGCGGTCGCGATGCTGGTCGATAACAGCGATCGCTACGTCGTGTGGTATTTCGCCGTGCTGCAACTGGGCGCCATGGCGGTGCCGATCAATACCAAACTGGTCGAGCGCGAGATCGCACATATTGTCCGTGATTCCGGCGCGCGGCTGATCGTTCTGGACGCCGGCTACCGGAGCTTGGTGCAGCAGGCGAGCGGCTTGAGCGCGGTTGCGTCCGACCTGCCCGATCCCCATTCCGGCGCCGCCACGCTACCGGCCCCGCCCCTGCCCGCCGGCGTGCTCGATCGGCCGGCCGCGGTCTATTACACCTCAGGCACCACCGGCATGCCCAAGGGCGTGGTGCACACGCATCGCACCTTCATCGCCGGTTGCCTGCAGGCGCCGCTGGCGTGGCAATTCCCGCGCGAGAAGTTCGTGTCCTTGGCGGTGACGCCGTTGTTCCATATCGCCGCCCACACCCTATTCTTTCCGGCGCTGGCGGCCGGCGGCATTTTGATCATCGCCAGCTTCAAGCCGGTCGAGGTGTTCGAGCTGCTCAAGCAGGAGCGCGTCACCTCGTTCTTCGGCGTGCCTTCGATCCTGCTGATCATGGCGCAGCGCGCCCGCGAATTAGGCGTCGATTTCCCCGGGGTCGAGGTGGTGCAATTTGGCGCAGCCCCGATGCCGATGGAAAAGCTCAACGAGGTGCAGGCGCTGTTCCCCCAGGCGGCGCTGATCCACGGCATGGGCCAGACCGAATCCTGTGGCACTCTGGTGACCTTGCCCAGCAATCTGGGCCTGGCCAAGATCGGCTCGGTCGGCATTGCTCTGCCCGCCACCGATATCGAGATCTTCGACGAGAAAAACAAACCAGTAGCGCCCAACACGGTGGGCGAACTGGTCGGGCGCAGCCCCAGCGTGATGATCGAGTATCTCAATCGGCCGGACGCCACCGCCGAGACCATGAAGGGCGGCTGGCTGCATACCGGCGATCTAGGCTATCTCGACGACGACGGGTTCCTGTTCCTGGTCGATCGCAAGAAGGACATGATCATCCGCGGCGGCCAGAACATCTATTCCAACGAGGTCGAGCAGGTGCTGGCCGGCCACCCTGGCTTGAGCGAAGTGGCGATAATCGGCCAGCCCAACCCGATCCTGGGCGAAGAGGTTTGCGCCTTCGTGGTGGCCAAACCGGACAGCGCAACCGACGCCGCCGCGGTGCAGGATTTCTGTCGGCCATTGTTGGCCGGTTACAAAATTCCCGTCGCGGTGCATTTCATCGACGCGCTGCCGCGCAACGCCACCGGCAAAGTGCTGAAGCCCGAACTGCGCAAACTGTTGGTCAAATCTTAAGCCGGCGTGTCAATCCGGTGGGACGATGCAGCCCCAGACGGCATCGAGGATTACAATCTTCTCGATCTCCGTATTGAATAACGCAATTTGAACAACGCCGCATGATCGTAGCGTGACGATTCGCGCCTGAAAATGCACGCCTGAAAATGCGCGCATGGAATTCGTGCATGCGGCGCGGGGTTGCCCGGTCGCCCTGCGGCGGATATAATCGGCGTCGCTATTGCGGCTCATCGTTGCGATGCCCCGCGGGCGTCGCATCTGCGTTGCGCTTAAGCACCCGAAATCGAATGCAAAAATCGGAACTCTTCGCCGGTGCGAAGCGTTTTTATTTCACAGCCAAAGGATTTCAATATGCCGCTTCCATTGCGCAATTTCTATGCAGCGGCAGATCGTCGTTTGGATGATGCGCAACGTCGCATCGGGTGCGGAATTTTCGTGCGAAATCCCATTGGCTATTTCCAACTGTACCGCGCGTGTAACGCGGAGCCAAGCGTTTGAAGGCCGCGCCAGTCGCACGCCTCGATCCAGATGCGCCCAGCCTCGATGGGCTGAGCCTCGATGCGTTGAGCCCCGATGCGCTGAGCCAAGACGCGGCATCGCCGTCGGCCTTGACCAAAGCGGCATCGCCAGCGCAACGGGTCGCCATCGAAGCAATTTCACCCTCGGTCGATAACGGACGCTTTGCCGTCAAGCGTACGATCGGCGAAAGCCTGATCGTCGAAGCCGATATTTTCGCCGACGGCCACGAGCAGTTGAGCGCCGCAGTGGAGTGGCGGCGAGGCGGCGGCAAGTGGAACCGCGTTGCCATGGCGCCCGTGGTCAACGACCGTTGGCGCGCCAGCCTACCGCTCGAAAGCCAAGGCATTGTGCAATTCCGCGTCGAAGCGCAGATCGATTCCTATGGCGGCTTCGTGCGCGACACCGCGCGCAAACTCGAGGCCGGGCTGGCGCTGAATGTCGAAGCGCAAGAAGGCCGCGCTTTGCTGGCGCAGGCGCGGGCTCAAGCGAGTGGCGCGGCAAAGAGCGCGCTGTCCGATCTGCTGGCCAAATTCGACACCGTAACCGGCGAGGCGCAAATCGCCCTGCTGTTGGCCGATGCCGCCAAAGAAGCGGTACATGCCGTAGGGGACGGAAAATTCGTTGCCCACAGCGACGTGCAGGAAGTGCGCGTCGAACGCCAAGCCGCTTCCTTCGCCAGCTGGTACGAATTGTTCCCGCGTTCGCAATCGGCCACGCCGGGCAGGCACGGCAGCTTGCGCGACGTCATCGCTCAGTTGCCGCGCATCCAGGCCATGGGCTTCGACGTGCTGTACATGCCGCCGATCCATCCCATCGGCACCGCCAACCGCAAGGGCGCCAACAACGCGCTGACCGTCAGGCCGGGCGATCCCGGCAGCCCCTATGCCATCGGCTCGCCCGCCGGCGGCCACGACGCACTGCATCCCGAGCTGGGCAGCCTGGAGGATTTCCGCGCTTTGGTCGCCGCCGCGCGCGATCGCGGCATGGAGTTGGCGCTGGACTTCGCGGTGCAGATGTCGCCCGACCATCCCTGGCTCAAGCAGCATCCCGAATGGTTCACCCGCCGGCCTGACGGCACGATCAAATACGCCGAGAACCCACCCAAGAAATACGAAGACATCGTCAATCCCGATTTCTACGCCGACGATGCGTTGTGGAACGGCTTGCGCGACATTTTCCTGCACTGGATCGACCAGGGCGTGCGCATCTTCCGCGTCGACAATCCACACACCAAGCCGCTGCCGTTCTGGCAGTGG
>JBBSNV010000194.1:0-4913 GCA_038260375.1 Reyranellales bacterium | reverse complement strand
AGGAACCCAAGCATCTCGACCCGGCGGAGGCGGCGCTGCTGGTGGCGCTGCCGCAATCGCCTGAACGGCGGCGGCCCGACCTGCACGCCGACCATGCGGCGCAGGCACGCGAGCTGGTAATAGGCCGCTTGCTGAAAAACGGTGCGATGAGCCCTTTGCAAGCATCCGCCGCTGGCGGCCGCATCATTCCCGACCGGCGCATCGCCATGCCGTTTTTGGCGCCGCATCTGACCCAATCGATCGACGCCGCCACGCCGGGCGGCGGAGTGGTCAAAACCACCCTGAAGCTCGACCTGCAACAGGCATTGGAAAGCCTGCTGGCCAACGAAGTCAGGCGCACCGGCGATGGCGCAGACATGGCGCTGGTGGCGATCGATAACCGCACGCATAAGGTGCTGACTTATGTCGGCAGTGCCGATTTCTTCTCTAAAGCGGGCCAGAACGACCTGGCGCGGGCACGTCGCTCGCCCGGCTCGACCCTGAAGCCGTTCGCCTATGGCATGGCGTTCGACGACGGCTTTATCCATCCCGAGACTTTGATCGACGACGAGCCGATGCGCTTCGGCGATTACGCGCCGCGCAATTTCGACCGCGAGTTCCAGGGCACCGTCACCATCCGCCAAGCGCTGCAGCAATCCTTGAACCTGCCAGCGGTGGCGATCGTGCAGCGCCTGGGCGCCGAACGCTTCAGCGCCAGCCTGCAAAATGCCGGCATCACCTTGGCCTTCCCCAAGGACTCGGCGGGCGGCAGCCTGTCGGTGATCCTAGGTGGCGTCGGCATCAGCCTGTATGATCTGACCGCGCTCTATTCCGGCTTGGCCAATGGCGGGCAGATGACCCTGCCGGTTTATCTGGCCGACCAAAAGTCGCGGGCCGGCATGCGACTGATGAACGACACCTCGGCCTGGTACGTCACCGACATTTTGCGTGGCGCGGCGCCGCCCGCCGGCTTCGTGTCGCAGAATATTACCCAGGGCTCGCGCAAGATCGCGTTCAAGACCGGCACGTCCTACGGCTTCCGGGACGCCTGGTCGGTGGGCTACTCGCCCTCCTACACGATCGGCGTGTGGGTCGGCCATGCCGACGGCACGCCGCGGCCAGGCCAGTTGGCGCGCATCGCAGCCCTACCGACCCTACTCAAGGCGTTCGATTTGATGCCGCCGGAAGATTCGTTCGATCCGCGCCCGCCGGGCAATGTGGTGGCGGTGGCCAATAACGGTCAGTTGCCGGCGAAGCTGCGCAGCTTCACCCTGACGCCGGGCGAGACCGCGGTATCGGGCTATGGCGCCTACGCCGCCAATAAGCCGCGCATTCTTTACCCGCCCAACGGCGCCACCATTGATTTGCGCGGGCGGCCCGAACGGGCGCGCGATCTGGTGCTAAAGGCCGAAGGCGGGACCCTGCCGCTGCGCTGGGTGGTCAACGACCGGCCGCTGCCGCTGATGGCGGCGCTCAAGCGCAACACGTTCTGGACGCCCGATGGCGATGGCTTCGTCCGCATCGCGGTGATCGACGCCGACGGCCGCAGCGCGGCCGTGCAGGTGCGGCTGCAATCAAATTGACGTGGTGAATTGACGTGGTGAATTGACGTGGCGAACTGAAACGGCGATTACGACTCGCGTTCGAGATAGCTCTGAAACACCCCGACATGCACCAAAGCGCTGTCCGACGCATTGGGCCACAGATCTTCGCTGCGAAACGCCACATCGTAAGTCGGCTCCGGCTCGGCCTTCACGCCATGGGCATGGGCATCGGGAAACGGATAGGCCGGCGATACTCCGACCACCACGCCGGACTTGCCTCTGATGTAAGCAGGCATGCGCACATGGCCGGCGACGAAATCGTTCGTCACCCGCACCTTGTCGCCCACCGCGAACTCGACTCGGTCTGGCAGGTTCGGGCGGCCCGGCGCGCTGGGCTCGGCCAGCGGAAAGCTACCGCCGGCCAGTTGCTCCAGCTCCTCGCGCGTGGTGACGCCCTTCTCGACGCAAAGAGTGGCGAGACTGGTCAACGAGCGCTCGTAATAACCGGCGGTCAAATAATAGCGCGCCGCCATGCGCTCGATGGCGTGGCGATATTCGTCCATGTTGATGATGCCGCGACTCACCGCCAGCGAATAAAGCGCGTTAGCCCGTTTCTCCCATTCGGCATGAAACACCGGCGCATCGATGCGATAGCGCACTTGGCCGAAGCCTTGCTTGCCGCCCAGATCATGCATGCTATCCATGAATCACCTCTAAAGACGCGCCACGCCGATCATCGATTCCTTGGTGACGATGTCCACCAGCTTTTCTTCCGACCAGCCCACGGTCTGGGGCGGCTGCACCGGAATGACCATGTAGCGCGTGTCGGTGGTGGTATCCCACACCTTGATGTCGATCTCGGGCGGCAGCTTTAGCCCCATTTCACCCAGCACGGTACGCGATTGGCGCACTACGCGGGCGCGATAATCGAGGTCTTTGTACCAATCCGGCGGCAGGCCGATGATGCTGAACGCGGTGCACGAACACAGCGTACAGCAGATCACATTGTGCTAGGTCGGCGTATTCTCCAACGCCACCAGATGGCGATGATGCACCGGCATCGACAGGCCCAGCTCGCCGACTGCGTCGCGGCCATTGGCCAGCAAGCGCTGGCGGAAAGCCGGATCGGTCCAGGCTTTGGCGACCACCCTCGCGCCGTTGCGCGGCACCCATTCTTCTTCGTATTTGTGAATCATGTCTTCGACGAACGGCTTGGGGTTCATCCCCTTGGCTTCGAACACCGCTTCGACCGCGGCGACACGACGTTGGACCGATGCCGTCTGCTGGAAACCGGAACGCTTTTCTTCCATGGCCGATGCTCCACGATAATCTTGGGCGGAGATTGCTACGCCGCCAGCTGCGCGGCGAGCGCTTGCGAGACTTTCGAGGCCGGCTGGCGGCCTAACGCGGCGGTGATAAAGCGGCCGGTAGCGGCCAGCTTGTCGAGATCGACACCGTGCTTGATGCCCATACCGTTCAGCATATAGACCACGTCCTCGCTGCCGACATTGCCCGAGGCGCCCTTGGCATAGGGGCAACCGCCCAAGCCGGCGACGGCGGAATCGATCACTGCGATGCCCCGCTCCAACGTCGCCAAGATATTGGACAACGCCTGGCCGTAAGTGTCGTGAAAATGCACAGCTAGCTTGTCGCGCGGAATCTTGGCCGCCACCGCCTCGATCATGGCCTGGCACTTGATCGGCGTACCGACGCCGATCGTATCGCCGAGCGAGATTTCGTAGCAGCCCATGGCAAACATCTTCTCGGCCAGGTCGGCCACTGCGGATGGCCCGATGGCGCCTTCATAGGGGCAGCCGATCACGGTCGAGATGTAGCCGCGCACTTTGATGTTGTGCTGCTTGGCCGCTTCCAGCACCGGGCCGAAGCGCTCCAGGCTTTCGGCGATCGAGCAATTGATGTTCTTGCGCGAGAAGCTTTCAGAAGCCGCGGCGAAAACCGCGATCTCCTCCACCTTGGCTTCGACCGCGGCGTTGAAGCCCTGCTTGTTGGGCACCAGCACCGGATAGCCGACGCCAGATTTGCGTCTGATCTGCGCCATCACTTGATCGGTGTTGGCCATTTGCGGAATCCATTTGGGCGAAACGAAACTGCCCGATTCGATCGTGACATGGCCAGCATCGGTCAAACGATTGATCAGCTCGACCTTGATTTCGACCGGCACCGGCTTGGCTTCGTTCTGCAGCCCATCGCGTGGACCGACTTCGACGATGCGAACTTGCTTCGGCATGGTCATGGCAACTCTCCTTAAGCTTTAGCTGGCTCGAATTCGACCAGTTCGACCGCTTCATCGACCAACTCGCCGACCGCGAATTTCACCTTCTTGATCGTGCCGTCGCTCGGTGCAGCAATGGTATGCTCCATCTTCATCGCTTCCAACACCATAACCGGCTGGCCGCGGCGCACCGTGTCGCCGTCCTTGACCTTGACGTCGATTACCTTGCCCGGCATCGGCGATTGCATGTTGCCGAGCGGCGCCTCATCGATGCTGGCCGAGCTGCGCTTATCGACCAGGCGCAGGCGATGGTTCAGCCCCGGCGCCATCAGCACGATGTCTTCGTTGCCGTCCAGCGCCGGCACCCGCGCCACCGCGGCGCTGAAGCGCGTGCCGCCGACCGTGGCCAGCAGGCTGCCGTCCTGAGACAGCTCGCCCGATACGGTGATGCGGCCTGACGGCGCTTCGATATCGTAGCTGCCGTCGCGGCTGAAATGCACCGTTAACGCCACGTCGCGGTCGCCGTCTTTCAGATGGATATGCTCGTAGCCCACGCCATTGACGCGCCAAGAATTGCTGGCGGCCCACGGCGAGTACGGGTCGAGCGACCGCTTCTCGCGCTCCTGGCTGAGATGGCGACGATGGCGCAATTCGGCAAGGGCGGCCAAGGCCAGCACCTTATCGTCCGCCGGTCCTGCCTTAATGAACAGATCGGCACGGTTGCGCTCGATAAAGCCGGTATCTACTTCTCCAGCGCGGAACTCTTTGTGATCGAGGATCGCCGACAGCAGCGCCACATTGGACGCCACGCCCACCACTTGGGTCTCGCTGAGCGCACCCAGCATGCGGCCGATGGCGGCGGAGCGGTCGTGATCCCAGGTGATGATTTTGGCGATCATCGGATCGTAATTCATCGACACGTCGTCGCCCTGGCGCACGCCGGTATCGACGCGCACGTGTTTGTTCTCGGTCGGCAGGCGCAGATGGCGCAATTTGCCGATCGAGGGCAGGAAGTTGCGATTGGGATCCTCGGCATAGAGCCGTACTTCGAAAGCATGGCCGTTGATCTTGAGCTGGTCCTGCTTCAGCGGCAGAGCTTCGCCATCGGCCACACGCAACTGCCACTCGACCAAATCCTGGCCGGTGATCATCTCGGT
>JBBSNV010000193.1:0-4926 GCA_038260375.1 Reyranellales bacterium | reverse complement strand
CGCCCATGATCGACATGCTGCTGCCGAGGCGGACGAAGAACGTGCCGATGATCGACGTGATGATGCAAACGCCGCCGATGGCGAGCGGATAGGTCATCATGTTCAGCAGCCCTGGCGTGCCGGCAAAGAAGATCGAGGCCAGCACCATGGTGGCGACGATGGTCACCGCGTAAGTTTCGAACAGATCGGCCGCCATGCCGGCGCAATCGCCGACATTGTCGCCCACGTTGTCGGCGATGACGGCAGGATTTCTCGGATCATCCTCGGGAATGCCGGCTTCGACTTTACCCACCAAATCGGCGCCAACGTCGGCGCCCTTGGTAAAGATGCCGCCGCCCAAACGGGCGAAGATGGAGATCAGCGATGCGCCGAAGCCCAGCGCGACCAACGACTCGACCAGAGTGCGGCCATCGACCTTGGCGGTCAGCAGCACGGCATAATAGACCGCGACGCCCAGCAGCGCCAAGCCCGCAACCAGCATGCCGGTGATGGCGCCGGCTTTGAACGAGATGTCCAGGCCCGCCGCCAGGCTCTTCTGCGCAGCCACCGCGGTACGCACATTGGCGCGCACTGAGACGTTCATGCCGATGAAGCCCGCGGCGCCAGACAGCACCGCGCCGATCAGGAAGCCGATCGCCGACCAGATACCCAGCAGCACGCCGAGAATTACGAGAACGACGACGCCAACGATGGCGATGGTGGTGTACTGGCGCTTCAGATAGGCGCCGGCGCCTTCCTGAATGGCCTTGGCGATCTCTTGCATGCGCGGCGTGCCGGCATCGGCCGACAGCACCCCGCGCGCGGTGAAGATGCCATACAGCACGGCAAGAACGCCGCACCCGATGACGAACCAAAGTGGCGTAGACATTTTCGATTTCCCGTTTGTTTACAATATCTTATTGCGTGGAACGCCCTGGATGCGGTGGCGGGCTTTTAGCGGCCCGTTCGCGTATACCCCGGCGCAATGCGGGCGGAAAATGCCAGATTGGCAGAGCCAAGGCAACAGGCGGGAATGTGGGAAAAACCGTTTGCCGGCCGCGATTAAGCGGCCGCGATGCGCTGCCGCAGTCGGGCGATCAGCACGACAACCAAGGCAATGCAAATCAACGGCAGCGCCAAATAATTCAACACCGCCCAGCCATAGGTTTCATGCAGGATGCCCGCCGACAGGCTAGCGACGCCCGTAGTACCGAACACCATAAAGTCGTTGATGGCCTGCGACTTGGCGCGCTCTGAGGCGGTGTACGCAGTGGTGACCAACGTGGTGCCGCCGGTAAACAGGAAGTTCCAGCCCACGCCCAACAAGGTCAAGCCGATCCAGAAATGGGTCAGGGTGACGCCGGACAGGTCGACCGCCACCGCCGCCAGCAACAAGGCGATTCCAACCAGCATGATATTCAACACGCCGAACCGCGTGATCAGCCAGCCACTGAAAAACGACGGCACGAACATGCCAAGCACATGGGCGCTGATGACGAACGCGGTGTCGCTGAACGGCAAATCGCAGGCATGCATGGCAAAGGGCGTCGCGGTCATCAGCAGCGACATCACCGCATAGGCGATCACCGCCCCACCCGCCGCGATCAGAAACACCGGCTGCGCCATGATGGTCAGCAGCGGCCGCTGCGGGCCCGACATTTCCAGTGCCGTCGGCTGGGGCACCCGAACGAACCAGGCAACGATCAGGGTCAATACCAACAGGCCGATCATCGCCGTGTAGGTGCCGGCAAAAAACACCGGTGCGAACCAGTCCTTCGAGTAGTTCGCCATATTGGGACCGATCACGGCGGCTAACACGCCACCAGCCAGCACCCAGGAAATCGCCCGCGCCCGTAAAATCGGCGGCGCCACTTCGGCGGCGGCGAAGCGGTAATACTGCGAGTGACCCAGGAACGTGCCGACGAAGAACAGGCCGACGCAGAGCCATAGGAAAGTCGCCGAGAACATCGCGTAGATGCACATCAGCGCACCAACGATGCCGAGGCTGGCGCCGACCATGAAGCCGATACGCCGGCCGAAGCGGCGCATCAGGAACGAGGCGGGAAACGTCGAAGCCATGATGCCGATCTGCTGCAAGGCGATCGGTAGGGTCGAGAGTTCCTTCACGTCGGCAATCGAATAGGCCGCGATCGGCGTCGCCACGATCGACATACTGGTGCAGGACAAGGACAACGCCTGCAGCACCGACAGCAAAGTCAGGTTGCGGCGATAGGACGGTATTGCGGGGGCAGCGGCCGGGTTCGACATGGCGCGCACTGTCTCCGATTGTCCTGCCGCCATCAATGCCGGGCCACGCAGGCCGCACCGGCGCGGCACGCATGGCGTCGAGAACGACGGCCTCAGAAGTGGCGGAAGCCGGGCCGTTCCAGTCCCAGCCGTGTGCCGAAGCGCATGACGTTCACCGCGTTGCCGGCAACGATGCGGCCGATCCGGGTGATCGGAAAACCCAATTGCCGCGCCAGGATATCGATGGCGTTGCGCATGTCGTTCGACGCCGTCAACAGGATCTCGTAATCGTCGCCGCCAGTCAGCAGCGACGCCAACAGGCTGGGATCGCGCCCGACCAACTCGCGGGCCGGCTGCGACAGCGGCACCGCCCCTGCTTCGATCACCGCGCCGACACCGGACGCCGTGCAGATATGGCCGAGATCGGCTGCCAAGCCATCCGACACGTCGATGGTGGCGCGCGCCGTGGTGAACAGATGATGCGCCAGGCTGAGCCGCGGTTGCGGCACACGATAGCGATCGACCAAGTACGTTCTTGCGGCATCGCTCAACGGCTCGAGGCCGCTTTGCAACAAGGCCAAGCCGAGTTGCGCATCGCCGATCGTGCCCGTGACCCAGATATCGTCGCCCGGTTTGGCGCCGCTGCGGCCCATCGCCTGCCCGATTGCTGCCAAGCCAAACGCGGTGATCGACACAGTGAGCGGACCCGGCGTCGCAACCGTATCGCCACCGCAGAGATGCACACCGAAAATCTTCTGGTCGTCAGCCAACCCGTCGACGAATTGGCCCATCCAAGCTTCAGTCCAGTCCTTGGGCAAAGACAATGCCATCTGATAGGCCAGCGGCGCGCTGCCGGCGGCGGCCAGGTCGGACAGATTCACGCGCAATGCTTTTTTGGCGATGGTGTCGGCCGGATCGTTGGGCAGGAAATGCATGCCGGCGACGATGGTGTCGGTTTTGACGGCCAGCTCGTAGCCGGGCGGCACCGACAAGACGGCGACGTCGTTCTTCAAGCCGGCGGCGCCTGGAAAACGCGCGGCGAGCGGCGCGAAGTAACGCGCGATCAGCTCGAACTCGCCGGGCCGGGACGCTTCCATGGGGTACAGAATATCACGGCTGGGTCGGCGCGCCGAATTCCTGTGGCCGCAGTTGACGCGCCAGCCGGTCGAGCACGGAGTTCACGAAGCCAGGCTCGGCGTCGTCGTAAAAGGCATGGGCGATCTCGACATATTCGTTGATCGCCACCTTGGCAGGCACGTCCTCGCGCATCATCAGCTCGAACACGCCGGCGACCAGGATGGCGCGCACCACCCGCTCGATGCGCTCGACCGACCAGCCTTGCGCCAAGGCGCCGCCGATCATGGCCTCGATGTCGGGGCGACGTTGCGACGCGCCGGCGACGATGGCGGTGAAGAAATCGCCATCCGGCTCGGTGGCCGGCGCTTCCTCGCCCGCCGTGGTGACGCGGTGTTGCTTGAATTGCTCGATAACCTCGGACGGCGTGTCGGTGGCGATCTGGCCTAGCTGATAAAGCGCTTGCACCGCGGCCAAGCGCGCCGCGCTGCGCCGCCGGCCAGTGCCGGCATCGGGGGAACCGCTCACTTGAACAGACCGAAGCGCTGACGCAGCGCCAGCACATCCAAACACGCACGCGCCACATCGCCACCCTTGTCTTGTTCATTGATCCGGGCGCGCGCCCAAGCTTGCGCCTCGTTCTCCACCGTCAGCACGCCATAGCCGATTGCAATGCCGTGCTCGATAGCGAGTTGTTGCAGGCCGCGCGCACTCTCGCCGCAGACATAGTCGTAATGCGAGGTCTCGCCGCGAATGACGCAACCCAACGCCAGATAACCGTCGAAGCCGTGTTTCAAGGTGCCGCGCTCGGCCCCCAACATAGCGATGCGGATCGCGGCCGGCAGCTCGAAGGCGCCGGACACGGCAAAGCGCTCATGGGTGCAGGCGTATTTCTCCAGCTCGGCGATCGCGCCGCGCGCCATCTCGTCGGCCAAATCGGCATAGAACCGCGCCTCGACGATCATGATGTGCGGCTTGCGCGCGAAGCTTAACGGCTCGCGCGGTCTGGTACTGGGACCGGCCATCGTTCAGCTGGATCCCTTGGCATCCGGCAGCGGCCGTTGGCCGATCACCGAGAGGCCGAAACCCTCCAGGCCGACGATGTTGCGCTTGGTGTTGGTCAGCAGCACCATGTTGCGCACGCCGAGATCGAGCAGGATTTGCGCGCCGACGCCGTAGTCGCGCAATTCGCCCGGACCGGTCGGCACCACGGGTTGGCCGTCGCGACGCAGGCGCTCGGCCATCACCACTTCGAGCGGCTCGCGGATCAGCACGATCACGCCACGCCCTTCGGCCGCCACCATCTTCATGGCACTTTCGATCACGCCGACGCGGCCGGGCCGGTTCTCGCCCAGCGAGTCGGTGAAGATGCTCATGGCGTGCATGCGCACCAGCACCGGGCTGTCGCCCGACACGTCGCCCTTGATCAAGGCGATGTGCTGCTGCTTGGTCGATTTGTTCATGTAGATGATGGCGCGGAAGTCGCCGCCGTAGCGGCTGTCGAACGCCGTTTCACTGACCCGGCGCACGATCGAATCGTATTTGCGGCGATAGCCGATCAAATCGGCAATGGTGCCGATCTTCAAACCATGGAGCTGGGCAAAGCGAATGAGATCGTCGCGCCGT
>JBBSNV010000192.1:0-4927 GCA_038260375.1 Reyranellales bacterium | reverse complement strand
TCGGCGCGCTTGGCCTGGTGCTGCTTTATTTGCTGCAAGTGCCCAAGCTGCCCGACAATATGCGCGCGCTGCTAACCTTCGTGTTGGTCGTGATCGGCGCCTTCGCGCCCAAGATTTACGTCAGGAACGCCACGCAAAAACGCCAACATCAGATCACCCGTGCGCTGCCCGACACGCTCGACCTGCTGGTGATCTCGGCCGAAGCCGGCTTGAGCCTCGACGCCGCGTTCAACCGCGTGTCGAAGGAACTGGCGCCAGCTTGGCCGGAAATGGCCGACGAGCTGGCCTTGGCCTCGATCGAACTCACCTTCCTGTCCGACCGGCGCCGCGCCATGGATAACTTCGCCCAGCGCATCGATCTGGAATCGATCCGCGCGGTGATCAACACTTTGCGCCAGAGCGAGAAATACGGCACGCCGCTGGCCCAATCCCTGCGCATGCTGAGCGCCGAGTTCCGCAACGCACGCATGATGAAGGCGGAAGAAAAGGCCGCGCGCCTGCCGGTGCTGATGACCTTGCCGATGGTCATGTTCATCTTGCCGCCACTGTTCATCGTGCTGATCGGGCCGGCGATCCTGCAGATCATCGACCAGCTTGCTAAGTTGTGAGCCATGAGCGCACACCATGCCCTCACCCTAAAAGACTTTTGGCGCGACACGCGCGGCGTATCGCTGTGGCGCGATAGCGGCGCCGCCTCCGCGGTGGAGTTCGCTTTCATAGCGCCGGTCATGCTGCTGTTCGTGATCGGCATCGTCGAAGTGGCGATGGTGCTGTTCACCTGGACACTGCTGGAAGGCGGGGTGCGCGAGGCGGCGCGCTACGGCATCACCGGCTACACCCTGACCGGGCAGAGCCGCGAGCAGACCATGCGCGCCATCGTCGCCAAATACAGCGTCGGCATGATCGACATGAGCAAAATCGCGATCACCAGCCTGACCTATAAAAGCTTCGCCAATATCGGCCAGCCCGAGCCGTTCACCGATACCAACCACAACGGCACGCGCGACCCCGGCGAGAGCTACACCGACGTCAACGGCAACGGCAAGTGGGACGAGGACATGGGCGCGGACGGCGCCGGCGGGCCGGGCGACGTGGTGGTCTATACCGTGTCCTACAACTGGCCGCTGATGACCGGCTATTTGGCCGACCAGATGGGCCTGTTCATTCCGCTCAGCGCCAGCTACGCCGTGCGCAACGAGCCGTGGACACCAGGCTCGTGAGCGCCTTGCTCAACAAGTTGCGCCACCTGCTCCACGACCGCCAGGGCGTGGCGATGGTCGAGTTTGCTGCCTTCCTGCCGGTGCTGGTGCTATTGCTGCTGGGCGGCGTCGACCTGGCACGCTTCATCATCGTCAACCAGAAGATGGATCGCGTCGCCGCCGGTATGGGCGATCTGGTGGCGCAGTCGCAAACCCTGACCACGGCTCAACTTAACGACATCTATGCCGCCACTTACTATATCGCCCGGCCATTCGATTTCACGGGCAACGGCGTGGTGATCGTCTCCTCGGTCAGCCTGGTCGGCGGCGTCCTGCGCGTCAATTGGCAATCGCGCGGCAGCGGCAGTCTGGTCGCGAACAGCAAGATCGGCAATCAAGGCGGCGTCGCCACGCTGCCCAGCGGCATGACCGTGACCGGCAACGACACGCTGATCGCGGCCGAGGTCTATTTCAACTTCACCTCGTTCTTCGGCCTGACTGTGGTGCCCAACACGCAGATCTACCACTCGTCCTATTTCCGCCCGCGTCTGGGCAGCCTCAACACCTTGAACTAATGCGCGCGCTTCACCGCCTATTCCACAACCTGAAGCGCCTGGCCGTCGATCGCGCCGGCGGCACCGCGATCTTCATGTCGATGGCCATGCTGGTACTGGTGGCCAGCCTCGGCACGGCGATCGATTCGGGGCGCGGCTATCTGGTGCGCTCGCATCTGTCCCAGGCGCTCGATGCGGCGGCGCTGGCCGGCGGCCGCGCGGTGTTCTCGGCCAACCGCGATGCCGACATCCGCATGTTCTTCAACGCCAACTTCCCCGCCACGTATCTCGATTCAGTGGTGACCGGCCCGACCATTTCGGTCGATGCCAATGGCGAGAACATCGTGCTCAGCGCCACCGCCGTGGTGCCGACCACCTTCATGCGCGTGGTTGGCTTGAACACCATGACAGTGAAGGCCGAAACCAAGGTCAAGCGCACCAATCGCGGCATGGAGCTGGTGCTGGTGATGGACAACACCGGCTCGATGGCCGGCGCCAAGGTCACCGCCATGAAAAACGCCGCCACCAATTTGGTCAACATCTTGTATGGCAGCACCGAAACGCAGAACAATTTCTGGGTGGCGCTGGTGCCTTACGTCGCCACGGTCAATATCGGCACCGGGCGCACCTCATGGCTGACCGGCTACACCGCCTCGGCTTACTCGCCCGGCACCTGGAAGGGCTGCGTCGAGGCGCGGGTCTCGCCCTATGAAGAGGACCAGGCCGAGGCTTTGCCCTCGGTCAAGAAATGGGCGCCGTTCCTGTGGATCACGACCAAGGGCATTACCTATACCGGCAGCGACGGCAAGGTGGCCAAGGACAGCAGCGGCAACACCGCAACCGGCGACAACCAATGGACGCCGATCAACCAGACCGCCTCGGCCGGCAACGCCGCTACCGGGCCCAATCTGGGTTGCGGCCCGGCGATAACCCCGTTGCAGCCCAGCAAGGCCGCAGCGCTTGCCGCCATTGCCGGCATGGATGCGTGGAGTCGCGGCGGCACCATGGCCAATCTGGGGCTGGCCTGGGGCTGGCGCGTGCTGAGCCCCACCTGGCGCGGCCAATGGGGCGGCACCACGCCCATCACCTTGCCGATGGACTACAACACCGCGCTAATCGACAAAGTCGTCGTCATGCTAACCGACGGCGTAAACCAGTGGTACGACTACCCCGATCATCCGCCCGGCTGCGCCGGCATCCAGAGCTGCAAGCTGCCGGCCGATGCCGATTACACCGCCTATGGCAGGCTTTCGGAAAAACGCCTGGGCACCAATGTCAACGGTACCGCCACCACGGTGATCAACACCCGCATGACCGCTTTGTGCACGGCGATGAAGCAGAAGGGCATCATCATCTACACCATCGTGCTGCAGGAGAACGACACCGCGACGGAGAACCTCTACAAGAATTGTGCCACCAAGCCGGAATATGCGTTTCTGTCGCCCAGCGCCTCCGATCTGGCGGCGATCTTCCAGCAGATCGCCACGCAGCTGTCCAATCTGCGCGTTGCACAATGAGATGTAGTCATATTATTGCACACTCAATGTAATTAATATTGCACGAATTTACTTCTATTTATTAAACACGGACCGTAATATTATGATTCATAACGATAAATATTTCGGGCCCGTTAATGTTGCGCACCCTCCTCGCTTTGGCTTTGTTGGCTGCCGTAGCAGCGGGTTGCGCGCGCTCCGATCCCAACACTGAATCCAGCCGCCCGCTCAATCCCGGCGATGGCGCTTCCTATGGCGCGCTGATCCGGGTGGCCGACGCCACACGTCAGGCCGGCGACCTGCCCGGCGCGCTGTCGCTCTATCGCCGCGCCGCGGTGGCCAACCCGTCCGATGCCGAGCCGCATGTGCGCATCGGTCAGACCCTGACCGACATGCGCGCCTATAACGAGGCGATCGCGTCCTATCAATGGGCGCTGCAGCTCGATCCTAGGAACGCCGACGCCATGCGCGGCTGGGGTCATGCGCTGATCGGCTTGGATCAACTGGCCATGGCCGGTACGCAATACGAGGCGGCGTTGGGCTACAACCCCAACGACTACCGCACCATGAACGGGCTGGGCGTGATCAAGGACATGCAGGGCGATCACAGCAGCGCGCAGGCTTATTACCGGCGCGGCCTGGCGATCGAGCCCAACAGCCTGGCACTGCAGAACAACCTCGGCCTGTCCTTGGCGCTGTCGGGCAATTACGCCGAGTCGATCCGCATCCTGCGCGTGCTGGCGGTCAATCCCGGCTCGACCTCGCGCAATCGGCTGAACCTGGCGCTGGCCTATGGGCTGGCCAGCCAGCCCGACGAGGCGGCGCGGGCGTCACGCAACGACCTCGATGCGTTGTCGATCCAGCGCAATCTGGAATATTCCGCGCTGCTGCGCTCGATGGAGCCGCAGCAGCGCTCCTCCGCCATTCGCAACAACCCCAACTACTTTCCGCGCGGCTCTGGCGTCCAGTAAGCGGCGTTCAGTAAACGCTACTCAGCCGGTGCCGGAGCTGGTTGCGGAGTTGGTTGCGGCGCGCGCAGCGCCTGTTCCGATGGCAGGAAGCTGACGCAGGCCACCGCGATGGTGGCGATCGCCGCCAGCACGTAGAGCAAGGTGTCGAAGCCCGCGGCCTTGACCAGCGGGCCCAACAGCCACACCGCGCTGGCGCTGAAGCCGAACGAAATAGCAAAGCGCATGCCCGAGACGCGCGAGCGTAAGCGATCGTCGACGAACTTCACCACCATGGCGTCGATGAACGGGATGGCGCCGAACACGAAGATCATGAAGCCCAGCAGCATGACGTAGAACGCCCAGCCTTGGGCCAGCGCCGCCAGCACGAAAAACGGAATTTGCAGCAGCAGGATCGACATGAACAGGCGGCGCAGTGGCACGCGATCGATCAACTTGCCGACCACGATCTGCGCGAACGAAGCCACGGTGTAAACCGCCGCCAGCAATGCGCCCAGCAGCACCGGATCGTCGGCCAGCCCAGTCAGGCGGGTGCGGATCAGCTCGGTGTTGCCGTTGGTGGTGAAATTGAACACCAGATTGCCGCAGATCGCGGTCAAGGTCATGACCAGGAAGATGCGCGCCATCACCGACGCGGGGATCTCACTCTGCTTAGGCTTGCGTTTGGCTGGCGCCGCCAGCTCACGCGGCGCCAGCATGGCGAAGGCGAT
>JBBSNV010000191.1:0-4963 GCA_038260375.1 Reyranellales bacterium | reverse complement strand
TCATAATCACCTCTCCCCGCTTTAGCGGGAAGAGGAAGGGGCCCGTCGCGCGTGCGCAGGATTGGTGGCGGCTGCGCACAGCTTAATAAGCGCGATGGGAGGTGAGGGGCAGTTTACACGCCCCTCACCCACTCGCTACGCTCGTCGCCTCTCCCCGTTAAGGACGGGGAGAGGCGAATAAAAAGATCATATCAGCCGGAGATGCTCTTGATCTGATCGTCGAGGTCGTCGGCGATGAAGGCCTGCACGATTTCATCGATCGAGCCATCGACGGTGAAGCCGAGCTTCTCGGCCCGCGCCGATTTGGACGCGCGCGGCCAGCCATCGACGATCTTTTGCGTGGCCATGTCGGGCTGCCACAGCACCTGGCCGATCTTGCGATTGCCGGCGTGGCGTCGCATCGCTGCTTCCATCTCCGCCGCGGTCACCGAAATGCCGCTCAGCAACAGGCTGCGCGAGAAGCCGAAGGCGCTGCCCGGCAATTCATGTGCCCGCACCAACGCCTCGATGACCCGGCGCGGCGACAGGCAGGCCATGGCGTTATCGGGCCGCACCGGGCAGATCGCATCGACACCCGACAACGGCTCGCGGATGATCGAGCTGGCCCAGGTCGAGGCCGCGTTGTTGGGCCGGCCGGTGCGCACCGTGATGGTCGGCAGGCGCAACGCCCGGCCGTCGATCATGCCCTTGCGGGTGTAGTCGCCCACCAGCAGTTCGCAGGCGGCCTTCTGGGTGCCGTAGGAAGTCTGCGGCGTAAGTTTTGTCGTATCGTCGACACAATCGGGCAGATCGCCGCCATAGGCCGCGATCGAGGAGGCGAATACCAGCCGCGCCGGGTGCTTCAGCTTGCGGCAGGCTGCCAGCACGTTGCGCGTGCCGTCGAGATTGACGCTGTAGCCCAGATCGAAATCGGCTTCGGCGCCGGCGCTGACCACCGCGGCCAGATGGAACACCGAGGCAGTGTGATCGGAGATCAAATGCTCGACCTGCTTGGGATCGGCGATGTCGCCGGCGATCGAAATCACCCGTCCGTCGCCAGCGCCGATTGGCGCCAGGACGGCGTCGAACAACACCAGCTCTTCGATCGTCTCCGGCTTGCCCGACGGGCCAATCAACTGGCCGTCGGCCAACAGACGATGCGCCAGCTTCTTGCCCAGGAACCCCGCGCCGCCGGTGATGACGATCTTCATTACTTGTTCTTGCCGCTGTCGGTTGCCTGGAGCTGCACGATGTTGCCGGTGATGATGAACACCACGTCGCCGTTGGAGCCTTTGTAGCGCCAAGTCTCGATCGGCCCGACCTTGTTGATGTCGTCGGCCAAGCCCAGCACCGCCTGCAACTCGGCCTTGGTCTTCACGTTCTCCGACTTGCGCACCAGCTCTTCCTTGCTCGGCTTGCCGCACGCGGCCAGGGCCAACAGCACGACGATCGCCAACAGGCGGGCTGCTCTATTCATCTTCACACTCCGCCGTCGTTGCTAGAACTCGCTCTTGATCACGTCGCGCAGGATCGTAAAGATCTCGTCGATCTGCGCCTTGCTGATGATCAAGGGTGGCGACAGTGCGATGATGTCGCCGGTGGTGCGGATCAACAGCCCCTTCTCGTAACAGCGCACCAGGCACTCGTAAGCCCGCGCCGTGGGCCGGCCGGCGATCGGCTCGAGCTCGATGCCCGCAATCAAACCAATGCACCGCAGATCGATCACGCCGCGCACACCTTTGAGCGAATACACCGCGTCTTCCCAATACGGCGCCAATTCGGCGGCGCGTTGGAACAGGCCTTCCTGCTGATAGACGTCCAAGGTGGCGATGCCGGCGGCGCAAGCCAGTGGGTGGCCCGAATAGGTATAGCCGTGGAACAGCTCGATCGCCTGCTCGTCGCCCTGCATGAAGGCGTCGTAGATGTGCTTGCGCGCGAACACCGCGCCCATCGGCACGGTGGCGTTGGTGATGCCCTTGGCCACCGTCATCATGTCGGGCATCACGTTGAAATATTCCGCACCGAAACCGGTGCCGAGCCGGCCGAAGCCGCAAATCACCTCGTCGAAGATCAACAAGATGCCGTGCTTGTCGCAAATCTGGCGCAGCTTCTGCAGGTAGCCCTTGGGCGGAATCAACACGCCGGTCGAACCGGCCACCGGCTCGACGATCACCGCGGCGATGGTCGAGGCGTCGTGCAGCGCCACGATGCGCTCCAGCTCGTCGGCCAAATGGCCGCCCCACTCGGGCTGCCCTCGCGTGAACGCGTTCTTCTCCAGATTATGCGTGTGCGGCAGATGATCTACGCCGTTGAGCAGCGGGCCGAACATTTTGCGGTTCGAGACGATGCCGCCGACCGAGATGCCGCCGAAGCCGACGCCGTGATAGCCGCGCTCGCGCCCGATCAGGCGCGTACGGGAGCCTTCGCCGCGCACGCGATGATAAGCCAGCGCGATCTTCAGCGCGGTGTCGACCGCTTCGGAACCGGAGTTGGTATAGAACACGTGATCGAGATCGCCCGGCAGCATCGCCGTCAGGCGCGAGGCAAATTCGAACGCCTTGGGATGGCCCATCTGGAAGGTCGGCGCGAAATCCATCTCGGCGACTTGCTTTTGCACCGCCTCGACGATCTGGCGCCGGCCATGCCCGGCATTGCAGCACCACAGGCCAGCCGTGCCGTCCAACACCTGGCGCCCGTCATGCGACGTGTAATGCATGTCCTTGGCGGCGACCAACAGGCGCGGCTTTTTCTTGAATTGCCGGTTCGAGGTGAACGGCATCCAGAACGCTTCCAGATTGTTGGTGCTGGTAACGTCGGTGGGAACGGGTGGACGCGCCATTGTCGTCATGGGAAGACCTGCGTTTGCAACTGGGTCCGGTCACGGTAGCATACCGGACAAGGGCCGCAACAGACCGGGCGCCGCGCATGAAAATCTCGACGGATGCCATCGATAACCTGCTCGCCTTGATGCAAAAAGGCGCCGATACCGCCTATAGCGGCGAGCGAGTCAGCCAGCTCGAGCATGCGTTGCAATGTGCGCTGTTCGCCCAGGAATCGGGCGCTTCACCAGCGCTGATCGCCGCCAGCTTGCTGCACGATATCGGCCATGTGCTGATGGGCGGCGAGGGCGAAGCGATGGCGGCCGGCATCGATCAGCAGCATGAACAATGCGGCGCCGACTATCTGGCGCAATGGTTCGGCCCCACGCTGGTCGAGCCGATGCGCCTGCACGTCGCGGCCAAGCGCTATCTCTGCGCCAGCGATGCCGATTACTTCGCGCGCCTGTCGCCGGTTTCGGTGCGCAGCTTGGAGTTACAAGGCGGGCCAATGAGCCAGGCCGAGGCCGCGCAATTCGCCGCCGACCCTTACGCCCAGGATGCGGTACGCCTGCGCCATTGGGACGAGCAAGGTAAGGTGGTCGGCTTGCCGACCCCCGATCTGGCGCATTTCCGGCCTCTGCTGCAGAGCCTGCGCATTCGTTAAGCGCGCCCTGGCGCGGAAACCGGCATTTCTCCACAGTCCTTTGGCCCTTCGCGCCCGCGTGGAAATCTGTAACACTTGGGTGTTAGAAGTTCGGCTTATAGCATGGGGACGCCCAAGTGGACTGAATGGGGAAGCCGAAAGCCGGCGACGCCAATGTTGCATTGCGCGGGTGCGCTTCCTCAGTCTCTACGCCGGCAATCACGTATAACAAACGGGGAGACACTATGAACTTTCGCAATTTCGCTCGCGGCGCGATCGTCGTGGCCGCGGCTTCGCTCTTGGCCATGACCGCCCATGCCCAGACCAAGCTGACGGTTTACACCGCGCTGGAGTCCGACCAGATCGAGGCCTACAAGAAGCAATTCGAAGCGGACGTGAAGGGCATCGATCTCGTCGTGGTGCGCGATTCGACCGGCGTCATCACCGCCAAGCTTCTGGCCGAGAAAAACAACCCGCATGCCGATGTGGTGTGGGGCGTGTCGGCCTCCTCCCTGGCATTGATGAAGAACGAGGGCATGCTCGAAGGCTACATGCCGGTCGGCGGCGACAAAGTGACCGCCACCTATCGCGACGCCGCCAACCCGCCGAGCTGGGTCGGCATGGACGTCTATTCCGCGGTGATCTGCTTCAACACCGTCGAAGCGGGCAAGAAGAACCTCAAGGCGCCGACCTCGTGGAAGGATTTGACCGATCCGGCCTATCGCGGCCAGATCGCCATGCCCAACCCCGCCTCCTCCGGCACCGGCTTCCTGATGGTCGCCGCCTGGCTGCAGCAGATGGGCGAAGATGCCGGCTGGAAATTCATGGACGCGCTGCACGCCAACATCGCGGCCTATACGCATTCCGGCTCCAAGACCTGCCGCCAGGCCGGCGCCGGCGAATACGCCATCGGGTTGTCGTTCGACTTCCGCGGCTCGGACGTCAAGAAAAAGGGCGCGCCGATCGACCTGATCTGGCCCAGTGAAGGCCTGGGCTGGGACGTCGAAGCCAGCGGCATGATCAAGGGCACCAAGAACGCCGACGCGGCCAAGAAATTCCTCGATTGGTCCGTGACTCCGGCGGCGATGAAGCTCTACTCCGCCAACTTCGCCATCGTCGCACTGCCGGGCTCGGCGCAGCCGCTGCCATTCCTGCCGGCCGATCTCGAGACCAAGCTGGCCAAGATCGACTTCTCCTGGATGGCCAAGAACCGCGAGCGCATCCTGGCCGAATGGACCAAGCGCTACGACAGCAAGAGCGAGCCCAAGAAGTAAGCGGCTCCATAGCGTAACGAACCGGGCGACCCATGGAGCAAATCCGACTGTGTCGAAAATCGCATCGCGATTTCGGCGCAGTCGGTGAATTTGCTCCAAATTATAAAATTAGAGCGGATTCACGCGATCAGGCCTCACCTGATCGCGATCCGCTCTAAAGGTCGCCCGGCGCTTCTCAAGGCCATCATGTCCGACACATTTCTGACCGTCGAAGCCCTGGAAAAACGCTACGGCGAGTTCGTGGCGCT
>JBBSNV010000190.1:0-4967 GCA_038260375.1 Reyranellales bacterium | reverse complement strand
TGTCGACGCCATGCTGGGCGGCGCGGTGCCGCAGCCCGGTCTGGCGATCGATGCGCCGCTGATGCCGCTGGCCGGCACCATCGAACTGGCCGAGCAGATCGGCCGCATCGGCCCGTTCGGCATCGGCAATCCCGAGCCGCGCTTCGTGCTGCCTAATGTGCGCGTGGAATACGCTAGCCGGGTTGGCGAGGACCACGTGCGCTGCACCTTGAGCGCCGGCGGCGGCAAGATGGCGGCTATCTCGTTTCGGTCGGCCGGCAATCCAGTGGGCCAGGCGTTGTTGCAGCGGGACGGCATGCCGCTGCATGTGGCGGGGGCGCTGCGCATCAATCGCTGGCAGGGTAAAACCGCGGTCCAATTCCAGATCGACGACGTTGCAGCCGCGGAAAAGGGCGGTTAAACCGTCCATCCAATGACGGGCGGAAATGCTTGATTTCCCCGGTCAAACTGCTAGTTATGCGCCCCGCAAAACGGCCCTTAGTCCCCATCGTCTAGAGGCCTAGGACATCGCCCTTTCACGGCGGTAACAGGGGTTCGAATCCCCTTGGGGACGCCAGCCGCGACATCGCTCGATTCGACGCAGTGACGCGGGGTAAAGCCAAAACCGCATAGGAACAGCCATGGCAACCGAGAAAAAAGACCTCAAAGAGCCGGCCAAGTTCGACTTCCGCATCGAGATCAAAAAGGGCGCCAACGGCTTCTGGCAGGCCGAGAAGGTGTTTCCCGAACCGCGTAAATCGATCGAAGATTTCGAGACGCGGGCGGTGGCGATCATCGCCATGGAAAGCGTCGCGGCCGACAAGGCTCGCGAGGGCCAAGACGTGGTCGAAATCGTCATCTACGACGAGCGCAACCAGCCCAGCATTCGCTATCGCTACAAGAGCGAAGTGATCAAGCACGTGAAGCTGCTGCAGGGCTAACGGACGACAGCGCCGCCGTCGCAGTGGCCGTCTACTGCGCTTCTTGCTAGAAATAAGCCTATGACCGCCGGCCCGCTATACCGTTTCACGGTGCTCGATCTGACCCGGGTGCGCGCCGGCCCGGTGGCGGTGCGCTTCCTGGCCGATTGGGGCGCCAACGTCATCAAGATCGAGCCGCCAGAATCGGCCGGTGCCGGCGAGATGGGCGGGCCGCGCCACGGTCCCGATTTCCAGAACCTGCATCGCAACAAGCGCTCGATTACGCTCAACCTGAAAGAGGCTGCCGGTAAGGCGGTGTTCTTCAAGCTGGTCGCGCAAGCCGATGTCGTGGTTGAGAATTTCCGGCCCGATGTGAAATTCCGCCTCGGCATCGACTACGAGAGCCTGAAAGCGGTCAATCCGCGCATCGTGCTGGGTTCGATCTCCGGCTTCGGCCAGAAGGGGCCTTACGCCAAGCATGCCGGCTTCGACCAGATTGCCCAGGGCATGGGCGGGCTGATGGCCATTACCGGCCTGCCGGGCCAAGGCCCGGTGCGCGCCGGCATCGCCGTGGCCGACGTTACCGCCGGCATGAATTGCGCCACCGGAATCTTGATTGCGCTGCTGGAGCGCGAGAGTTCCGGCGTCGGCCAAGCGGTGGCCAGCTCACTGCTACAGGCCATGATCGCCACCTGCGATTTCCAGGCGGCGCGTTGGACCATGGCGCATGAAGTGCCGGGCCAGGCCGGCAACGACCATCCCACCTCGATTCCGACCGGCGTGTTCAAGACCAAGGACGGCCACATCAACATCGCTGCCTCCGGCCAGCACATCTACGAGCGGCTTTGCCAGGCCCTGGGCGCGCCCGAATTGGTCGGCGACGAACGCTTCGCCAGCGACAAAAGCCGCAGCAAGAACCGTGCGGTGTTGAATGCGTCGATCGAAGCGCGCACCGCGAGCTATGGCGGAACCGAATTGGTCGCGTTGTTGAACGAGGCCGGTGTGCCGGCTGGTCCGATCTACACCATGGATCAGGTGTTTGCCGATCCGCAGGTCCAGCATTTGAAGATGGCGCGGCCGGTGCACTCGGCGGCGCTTGGCCAAATCGAATTGGTCAGCCAGGCCATCGAGATGAGTCGCACCAAATTTGCCATGCGGTCGGCGGCGCCGGAGCAGGGCCAGCACACCGATGAGGTGCTGAAGGAATTCGGCTACGATGACACGGCCATCGCCAAGCTGCGCCAAGACAAAATTATTTGAGAAAGAATACGGCCATGCCGACCGACAAATTGATCGCAGAGAAGACCGGCCCGATCGGCTGGCTGATTTTCAACAACCCGGCGCGACGCAACGCGCTGTCGGTCGACATGTGGGAGGGCATGCCCGCGATCCTCGACGGCTACGCCGCCGACCCTGAAATCCGGCTGGTGGTGCTGAAGGGTGCGGGCGACAAGGCCTTCGTGGCCGGCGCCGACATCTCGCAATTCGAAGACCAGCGCGCCTCCAAGGCGGCGGTCGAGCATTACGACGCCATGTCCAAGCGGGCGCTGCTGTCGTTGCAGCATGTCGGCAAGCCGACCATCGCCATGATTCGCGGTTTTTGCATTGGCGGCGGGCTGAACGTGGCCATGAGCTGCGACCTGCGCATCGCGGCCAGCGACGCGCGCTTGGCCATTCCGGCCGCGCGGCTGGGTCTAGGCTATGCCTATGACGGGGTGAAGAAGCTGGTCAGCCTGGTCGGGCCGGCCTATGCCAAGGAAATCTATTTCACCGCCCGCCAGTTCGACGCAATGGAGTGCCAGCAGATGAGGCTGGTCAACCGGGTGGTGGCGCCGGAAATGCTGGACAGCACGATTCAGGCGCTGGCAGCGTCGATCGCCGAGAATGCGCCGCTGACGATCAAATCGACCAAGATGTCGGTCGATGCCGCCGTGGCCGACGCGCCCGACCTGGCGGCGGTGCGCCAAGCGGTCGATGCCTGCTTCGCCAGCCAGGACTATATCGAGGGCAGGCGTGCGTTCATGGAAAAGCGTAAGCCGCAATTCAGGGGCGTTTAGGCTCCGCGGGGTCTAGGCAATGACCCGGCGATCTCGCATTATCGCATGGTGCGCGGGCAGTTTTTCTTAGCTTTATTGGGCGTTTCGATTGTCTTGAGCGGCGTTGTGCCGGCTCAGGCGCAATTCTCGCGCGACGGCATTTTCGACTATCGCTGGGACGTCTCGCCGCCGATCGAGCTGATCACCACCATCGACATCCAAAAGGCATTGATTTGGGCCGGCCATTACAACGGCATGGCCGATGGCTCGTTCGGCAAGCAAAGCCGCGCGGCCGCGATCGCCTGGCAAGAGGCCCATAAATTTCCCGCCACCGGCTCCTTGGCGCAGGACCAGATCGTTCAGCTGTTCAACGAAGGCATGCGCTCGCGCGATGCCGCGAAATGGACCTTGCTGGTGGATCGTGGCGCCGGCGTGGTGATTCCTTATCCGGCGGCGCTGACCAATTTCAAATCGGTGCAGCCGACCGAGAACGGCCTGCAATATGTGTTCGAAGGCACGGTCAATATCACGGTGATGCTGGGCCGGCCGGTGACCTGCGCCAATCTCGACGCGCTGTATAATAAAGAAATCGAATCGGCCGGGCCCGAACGCCAGATCGTCTATCAAGCGCGGCGCGACAATTGGTATGTCGTGTCTGGTATTTACGGTGCGCGACGTTTCTACACCCGTGCCGAGTGCCGCAGTTCGGGCACGGCGATTTTCGCCATCAATGTGCCGGGCAACGACGAGCGGCTGGTGACGGTGCTGTTTGCGGCGTTTTCCAACGGCGTGTCGGTGGCGCCGGCACTGCGGCTCAACGCGAAACCCGACCTCGCCACCCAAGCGCCTGAACTGGGCAGCGTCGTGCTCGATGCCTCTTCGCACCCCGGCGCTCGGGTAATCGGCACACAACGGGCGGCGATCGATCCGTCGGGCAAGACGATAGGCGCCAAGCTGGCGCTGGCTTCAGGCGCGGAGTTGCGACCGCAAGACGTGTTCGATCGCGCGCGCGGTGCGGTCTATGTCGTAAAGCCCGATGATACCACGCAAGGCTCGGCGGTGGCGATCAGCGCCACCGATCTGCTGACCAACTGCCACGTAATAGGTGACGCCTGGGTTGTCGCGATCGTACGCGACGAGCAGACCCTGACCGCCGAGGTGATCTCGCGCGACAAGGGGGCCGATCGTTGCGTGCTGCGCAGCACGGTCACCCTGCCGTCGTGGGTAACGATCGGGGCTTATGCCGATGTGAAAGTGGGCGAACGAGCTTACACCATCGGCGCGCCGCTGGGGCTGGAACTGACCCTAGCCGAAGGACTGGTCTCGTCCAAGCGCCTGATTGTGCTCAACCGCTTCGTCCAGACTTCGGCGCCGATCTCACCCGGTTCCTCGGGCGGCGGGTTGTTCGATGCCTGAGGTAATTTGATCGGCATCACCACGTTCTTGCTCAAAGACTCGCAGAACCTCAATTTCGCGATCGCGGCCGAAGACTACATGCAGTGAGACCGGTCAGATCCGGTACACGCGAGTAGCTGTGCCGCTGAACAGCGCTGTTTTCTCGGCCGCGGATGCGCCCGCCGCCATGCGCTTGAACGCATTCCACAGCACTGCATAGCCCGACGTGATCTTGTCGACCGGGAAGTTGCTTTCAAACATGCAGCGCTCCGGGCCGAACAGTTCGATGCTGGTGGCGATCCAAGGCTGCCAGGCCTCGGCGATTTGCTGCGAGTTGGGCGGCACGTCGAGCTTGTGATGGTCGAGCACGCCGATGCGCATGCCCAAGCCGCCCAGCTTGACCGTGACGTTCGCGCATTTGGCCAGCTCGGCCATGTTCTTCTTCCAATCGGTGAAGGTCTGCTCGGTCTTGCCAGCATAGGGACCGATGCCCAATGGCCCGCCGACATGATTCAGCACGATCGATGTGTCGGGAAAGGCGCGCGCCAGGTCGATCACCTCGGGCAGCTGCGGATGATACTGCCAGGCCTCGAACAGCATGTTGAGCGGCGCCAATTGGGCGAAGCCCTCGCGGAAT
>JBBSNV010000189.1:0-5020 GCA_038260375.1 Reyranellales bacterium | reverse complement strand
CGCAGCTTGGCGAAGTTGAAGCCTTTCTTCTTGGCCGCGCCGATGATCACCGCTTCGCGGTCGGCGAGCAATTTGGCCATGGCGGCGATCTTCGGCACCAAAGCGTGCGGAATGACGATGGCGCCGTGCATGTCGGCATGCACTAGATCGCCGTCGTCGACCGCCATGCCCGACACCGTGACCGGCACCGCGACATCGACCACATGCACCCAGGCGTGACTGGGCATCACGCTGCCGGCCAGCATCTGGAAATTGGTGGCGTTCATCGGCACATCGCGGATCGAGCCGTTGGTGATCACGCCCAGCGCTCCTAAGCCGCGATGGATATGCGAATTCACTTCGCCCCAGAACGAGCCGAAACCAGCGCGCGCGCCGTCGAGATCCTGCAGCAGTACGATCGACGGCTTGGGGCCGGCATCGACGTATTGGTACCATTTCAGGCGCAGCGCCTTCATCTGCGGCGGCGGCAGATGGCCGGGCTGAGTGGCGCGAATCGTGCCGGTGCGGGCATAGCCCACGATCGGCGGCAGATCGGGATAGATGCACTGCAATGGCTCGGTGGTGAAGCCGCAACCGCGCCGTTCCGGCGCCAACACCTCGATGATATTGCACATCGTCGGTGTATCGAACTTGGTCAGCGGCTTGAGCTCTGCGGCGCTCAGCGGTTTGTCTTTGGCCATGGCGCGATGTCCCCCCTTTTCGTTGCAGCGATATTGCGCGTTCGCGCCTTGCTCGACAAGCCAAGGATCGCCACCTAGGGTTGGTTCATGATTCATTTGCCGCCCATCAGCGGCCGCAACTGGGTGTTGGTCGCGGCGGTGCTAGCTTCGACCATTTCCTATATCGACGAATCGGTGGTCAACGTGGCATTGCCGGCGATGGAGGCCGATCTGCATGCCTCGGTTGCAGTCATGCAATGGCTGATCAACGCCTACACTTTATCTTTAGCGGCGCTGGTGTTGGTCGGCGGCGCGGCGGGCGATCGCTTCGGTCGGCGGCGTATTTTTATGGTTGGCGTGATCGTGTTCGCCGTCAGCTCGCTGTGGTGCGGCTTGGCCGGCAATATCGCTCAACTTATTGCCGCGCGCGCCGTGCAGGGCATCGGTGCGGCGCTGCTGATCCCATGCTCCTTGGGTTTGATTGGTGCTGCGTTCGACGATAGCTCGCGCGGCAAGGCGATCGGCACCTGGGCCGGCTGTTCCGCCATTGCGGCGGCGATCGGGCCGCTGCTGGGCGGCTGGATCGTCGATCACACCTCTTGGCGTTGGATTTTCCTGATCAACCCGATCCTGGCGCTGCCGACCATCGTCATCGTGATGCGCCACGTGAAAGAAAGCCGCGATCCCGAGGCCAAGCCCGGCATCGATTGGCCGGGCGCACTGCTGGCGTTCACCGGCTTGGGCAGTTTGGTGTTCGGCCTGATTGCGCTATCGGATCAAGCCTGGAGCGGGCCGATCCCGTTTGGCGCGATGGGGCTGGGCGTGGTGTTGTTGGCGGCATTCGTCTGGGTCGAGCATCGCGGCGTCAATCCGATGATGCCGCTCAAGTTGTTCCGCTCGGCCATTTTCAGCGGCGTCAATCTGCTCACTTTGTTTTTGTATGGCGCCTTGGCTGGCGCGTTTTTCTTCCTGCCCTTTGCGCTGATCCAGGTGCATGGCTATTCCGCCACTGCCGCCGGCGCCGTGTTCCTGCCCTTCACCATCATCATGGGCGTGCTGTCGCGTTGGGCCGGCGGCTTGCTCGATCGCTTTGGCGCGCGCCTGCCGCTGGTGGTCGGGCCGCCGGTGGTGGCGGCGGGTTTCGCGCTGCTGGCATTGCTGGGCAATCATCCGTCCTACTTCGTAGCCTTCGTGCTGCCGATCGTGGTGTTGGCGTTGGGTATGACGGTGGCGGTGGCGCCGCTCACCACCACGGTGATCAGCGCCGTGCCGACCCATCAATCGGGCGTTGCCTCGGGCGTCAACAATGCCGTGGCCGCGCTGGCGGCGCTATTGGCAGTGGCCGGGTTCGGCGCAGTGGCGCTGTGGTTGTTCAACACGGTGCTCGACAGTCACATGGCCGGCCAGACTTTAGCGGCTGCCGGCAAATCGGAACTAGCCACGGTGCGGGGCAATTTCGCCGCCACCGGCTTGAGCGTCGAAGGACAGGCGATCGTGCGCGATGCCTTGAGCCATAGCATCCGCATCGTCATGGCGATCGCGGCTGCGATGGCGTTGGCTGGGGCGGCATGTTCTGCCGTGCTGATAAAGAATCCCAGTAAGTAATTCGGAACCCGGTACCGCGCCTGTCGTTGCGTCCATGTATCGATATGCGGGGGATTTAATGCCGTTTCGCTTTATCGGGGGCGTTGCACTCGTTTTGAGTCTCGCCGCTTGTACTCATCGTCCGCCCAGTGCCGTCCCGGAAAGCGCCGGGGCCCATTACAGCGGCGCGCTCAACGCCGGTACGCCGTTGGTTACCATTGTGCGCGACCGCAATATCAAGCCACTCGATCCTACATCGAAGACACCGCTGCTCGACCAAGCCATGGCGGCATTGGCCAAGAGCGATCCCGGAGGTCGATGGAAAGGCGTCACCTATAGTTTGAGCGGGGGAAATGTCCTATCGCGCGATTGGCTGGTGCAGACGCCTCTGGTGTGGGGCAAATCCGCCCGCGCGGTCGGTGGGGACGGCCATTCCGATGAGATTGTTAAACGTATCCGCTCGTTGATCGCCGGCGCGCGCCAGTCGGTCGACATTACTTTGTTGCAGCCCGCGCCCGACGGCGCGTTTCTGTACGCGTTGCGTGAAGGCATCGAAGCGCTGGGCCGCAGCGGCCGCACCGTCAGCGTGCGCATTCTAATCGGCCAATACCCACCCAACGACAGCGACGCCAAGAAACTGATGGCTAGTCTGACGGACGAAATTCCATCGCGCGGTTCGCGCTTGTCGCTCTATGTCGCCGCGATGCGCTCCTGCACAGGCGGATCGGATTGCAGCAGTTTCTCGTGGAATCACGCCAAGATCGTTGCGGTGGATGGCCGCGTGGCGTTGGTCGGCGGGCACAACATGTATGCCGCCGACTATTTGGGCGAAGATCCGGTTTTCGATCTGTCGATGCAATTGAGCGGGCCGGCGGCGGCCGATGCCATGCGCTTCGTTGACGCGATGTGGAATTTCGTCTGCGGCAATGCCGGCAAGCTGTCGACGGTGCAGGTGGTCAGCGTACTGCCGGGCAGCGCCGCGCCGGGCAGCGAGTGCAAGCCGAGTCTGGCGCCGGCCGGCGGCCAAAGCCGTGGCGGCATCCAGGTACTCGCGGTCGGCCGGTTGGCTTCCGGCATTACACCGGACTTCGCCAATCAAAGCGATCTAGCGCGCGATCTGATGTTGGGCGCGGCGCGGCGCAGCATCCGCATCGTGCAGCAGGATATTGGCTTCACGTTGGGTCGGCCCGACACGCTGTATCCGGAAAGTACTTTAGAGAAGATCGCCGACTTCCTGCTGCTCGACGGCGGCGAGGTTTACATCGTGTTGTCCAATCTGGGGGCCGTCGGCAAGGCTGGCAACAGCTACAGCAACGACGTGCCGCTCGAAAGCGTGGCGCGTAAATTCTTCGACGTGGCGCAGCAGCGCTCGAAGCTGGATTACGATACGTTGGCAACGCTGCTATGCCGCAGGTTGCACATTGCGCCGCTGCGCTTCGGCCCGGATGTCCAGTGGCCCGATGGCAAGCCAATCGCTAACCACGCCAAGTTCTGGATGGTGGACGAGCGCTATTTCTATATCGGCTCCAACAATTTCTACCCGGTGGATTTGCAGGAGTACGGTTATATCGTCGATAGTCGTGCAGCCGCCGCGACTATGATCGAATCTTACTGGACGCCATTGTGGCGCTGGTCCAAGAGCGCGGCGATCTCGGGTGACGACGCGCCAAGCTGCGTTTTGCGTCAGAAGCCCGTCAGAAAGTCTGGCGAGAGAAAATCCGGCAATTAAGAGCTGCGCCGACACAGGAATCTGGGCGCATAATGAGGCGTTTCCAACACATCGGTGCGGGGATCTTTTAGACGCGAGGCTTGAACATGACGAATCCCTTCATCGCCGCACGCCGCGCATGGATCTCGCGGCCGGTGATGCGTGCCATCGCCAAGGCGTTGCCGCCGATGTCCGATACCGAGCGCGAGGCGATCGAAGCAGGCACGGTGTGGTTCGATCGCGAGTTGTTTTCCGGCAATCCCAATTGGGCGGTGCTGCGCAATCATCCGCCGGCCAAGCTGACCGACGAAGAACAGGCCTTCATCGACGGCCCGGTCGAACAGCTGTGCCGCATGGTCGACGACTGGACCATCAATCACACCTTGCACGATCTGCCGCCAGAGGCGTGGGCGTTTCTGAAGGAGCGCGGCTTCTTCGGCATGATCATTCCCAAGCGCTATGGCGGCTTGGGCTTTTCCGCTTTCGCTCATTCCAGTGTGATCATGAAATTGTCGACACGCAGCCTGGTCGCGGCGGTGACGGCGATGGTGCCCAACTCGTTGGGTCCGGCCGAGTTGCTGCTGGAATACGGCACCGACGCGCAGCGCGATTACTATTTGCCGCGACTGGCCAAGGGCGATGAAGTGCCGTGCTTCGCTTTGACCTCGCCGCGCGCTGGCTCCGATGCTGCCTCGATGGTCGATCGCGGCGTGGTGTGTCGCGGCACCTGGCAAGGCAAAGAGACCTTGGGCATGCGCGTCACCTGGTCCAAGCGCTACATCACCTTGGCGCCGATCGCCACCGTGCTGGGCTTGGCGTTCAAGCTGTACGATCCCGATGGCCTGTTGGGCGACAAGAAGGATCTCGGCATCACCGTCGCGCTGGTGCCGACCAAGACGCCAGGAGTCAAGATCGGCCGCCGCCATTGGCCGGCGATGCAGAGTTTCCAGAACGGTCCCAATCACGGCGACGACGTGTTCATGCCGCTCGATTGGATCATCGGCGGTCCGAAGATGGTGGGCGAGGGCTGGAAGATGCTGATGACGGCGCTGGCCGCCGGGCGCTCGAT
>JBBSNV010000188.1:0-5033 GCA_038260375.1 Reyranellales bacterium | reverse complement strand
TCGCCCGGCATCGAGCCGTGTGCCGCCAACAGCTACAATCACAAGACCTTGTCGGGCTCGTTCAACGTGCGCAATCCCTACCTGGAAAAGATCCTGGCCGAGAAGGGCAAGAACGACGAGGACACCTGGACCTCGATCACCGTCAATGGCGGTTCGGTGCAGCATCTGGAATTCCTCGACGAGCAGGAGAAGGCGGTGTTCAAGACCGCGTTCGAAATCGACCAGCGCTGGCTGATCGAGCATGCCGCCGACCGCGCGCCGTTCATCTGCCAAGCCCAATCGCTCAACATCTTCCTGCCGGCCGACGTGCATAAGCGCGACCTGCACCAGATTCATATGATGGCGTGGAAGCGCGGCGTGAAGAGCCTGTACTACTTGCGCTCGAAGTCGCTGCAACGCGCCGAAGTGGCGTCGGGCGACACCGCCTCGATACCGATGGGCGATGGTCACGGCGCCGAGTTGCCGCTGGCGGCCATTGGTCTTGCTGGCCATGGTCTGGCCGGCATAAAGGCGCTCAACGCCGACAAAGAGAACACCAACGATTACGAGGAGTGCTTGTCCTGCCAGTAGGCAGGTGGCGGCCTCTTACGGCAGCGGAGCGCTTCAAGCATTCCGCGCCGAACCTCTAACCGACGGACCGATTGAAATGTCGCTGCTCGATTCCAAGCCGATCTACAAGCCGTTCAAATATCCCTGGGCCTACGACGCCTGGCTGCAGCAACAGCGCATCCATTGGCTGCCCGAAGAAGTGCCGTTGGCCGACGACGTCAAGGATTGGCGCAACAAGCTGACGCCATCCGAGCAGCATCTACTGACGCAGATTTTCCGCTTCTTCACGCAATCCGATGTGGAAGTGAACAATTGCTACATGCGGCACTATTCGCGGGTATTCAAACCCACCGAAGTGCAGATGATGCTGGCCGCGTTCTCGTCGATGGAGACGGTGCATATCGCGGCCTACTCGCATCTGCTCGACACCTTGGGCATGCCCGAGGCGGAGTATTCGGCCTTCCTCCATTACAAGGAGATGAAGGTCAAATACGACTACATGCAGGAATTCAACGTCGATTCCAAACACGACATCGCCAAGACCTTGGCCGTGTTCGGCGCCTTCACCGAAGGGCTGCAGCTGTTCGCCTCGTTCGCCATGCTGCTGAACTTCCCGCGCTTCAACAAGATGAAGGGCATGGGCCAGATCGTGTCGTGGTCGGTGCGCGACGAGTCGTTGCACACCAACTCGATCATCAAGCTGTTCCGCACTTTCATCGCCGAGAACCCCGAAGTGTGGAACGCCGACATGCAGCGCGAGCTGTACGTCGCCTGCTCGACCATCGTCGATCACGAAGACGCCTTCATCGATCTGGCGTTCGGCCTGGGCCCGATCGAGGGCATGAATGCGCAGGACGTGAAGAGCTACATCCGCTTCATCGCCGACCGTCGGCTGACCCAACTTGGCCTGCAGGGCATCTATCGCATCGAGAAGAACCCGCTGCCCTGGCTTGACAACATGCTGAATGCGGTCGAGCACACCAATTTCTTCGAAAATCGTTCGACCGAATATTCCAAAGCCGCCACCCGCGGCACTTGGGAGGACGCGTTCGAGTAGGAAGCCTCCTATTCCGCTACAACTTCAACGCCCTGCTATCTCAAGCGGGGCGTTTCGTTTTAGGGCAGCTTCATGCCCGACCAGATCACCAGGCTGGTGGCGGCGCTGACCACCGGCGGGATCAGGCGCGGCCAGAACCTGCCTTGGCGCAGAGCCAATTGCGCACGGTCGTAGGGCTCGCGCTCGTCTTGCACGATCGTCAGGATGGCAGTGAAGGCCGGCGGATCTTGTTCCAGCATCTCGAGCTGCCCTTCCAGATGCGCCAACACCACACGCTCGACCGCGACCTTGGTGGCAGCAATGGCCACAGCCCCAGCCAGCCCGGTCAGCAAGCCCAAGATCCAGCCGCCTACCCCGCATAGAGGATAGAGAGAGGAGCGCCACCGCCCGCGCCGCCTGAGCTCTTCGGCAAAGACCGCCCGATGGCGCAATGCATGAGACAGAAAATGCTCCAGCTCGGGCACCACTTGGGGCGCCCGCCAGCGCGCCACCGCGAGTTGGGCGCGATAGATGCAGACCGCAGCGTGTTCGCCAGCATGGTCGACCTTGATGACCCGCACACCGAACTTGGTTTCCGGTGGCAGGGCGGATACCGGAGCAAAAATTGGCAACATCGGTGGTTCCATGACCGCGATCATCGTATGATCGGCGGCAATAAACGAAATCAAAGTCATCCACCATGCATCTTACTTTGCTCGGCACCGGCTGCCCGATCTGCGATCCCAAGCGCATGGGACCGTCCAATCTGGTGCGCCACAACGACAAGGCGTTCCTGGTCGATTGCGGCTCGGGCGCGACGCAGCGCCTGGTCGGCGCCGGCAGCAAGGGCGCCGCATTGGATGCGGTGTTCCTGACCCATCTGCATTCGGACCACATCGTCGATCTGTTGCAGCTGATCCTGTCGAGCTGGCATCAGGGCCGCGACCGGCCGCAATTCTTTTATGGGCCCAGCGGCACCAAGCGCTTCGTCGATGGCTTGCTGGAATTGTGGCGGCCGGAATTCGAACAGCGCATCGCCCATGAAAAACGCGCTTCGATCGCGGCACTGTCGGTCGAAGTGGTCGAATTCACCGAAGGCCAGATCTGGCAGCAGGGCGACATCGCGGTGCGTGCGGTCAAGGTCGAGCATTCGCCGATCAAGAACGCGGTCGGTTTCATCTTCGCAGCCGGCGGCAAAAAATTGGCGTTCAGCGGCGACACCGCCTATTGCCCAGCGTTGATCGAGGCAGCGAAGCATGCCGACGTGCTGGTGCATGAATGCTATCTGCATCACGAGATCAAACCCGCGCCGGGCCGCACCGCCGAAAGCATGCGCAACGTCGCGGCCTATCACACTCTGGCCGACGAGGTCGGCAAGGTGGCGGCGCAAGCCAAGGTGAAATGTTTAGTGCTCAATCACTTCGTGCCGACGGCTTTCGATCGCCATGAAGTGCTCAAGCGCGTGCGCGCCGACTATGACGGACCGATAGTGGTCGGCGAGGATTTGATGGGGCTTGATCTGGGTAGCGGCGCACTTACCTATCAAGACGCCGTGATCGGGCTTGATGCGCTGGTGCGCTAGTATGCGCACCACCCCAGAGGAGGCCGGCTGGATCGGCGATCCGCCGCGTTAATCGATGCGTACAGTCTTTATGAAGAGTTTATCCGCCACTATCGGCATCGCCGCTTTGGTCGCCGTCATCGGCATCGGCTGCCTGGCCGCGGATCCGCGCGCGGCGATACCGGGCGGCGACCCCAAGCCGCAGCGCGTGCCGGCGGTGAAAGTGATGCCGCTCAATCGCTACGTGTTCGTGCTACAGCCCAGCAAGGGAATGCCCTCGGTGCTGGCCCCGACCTTCGAGCGCCTGACGGCGCAAGGTTTCGTGGCCGTGCCGATCACCATCCAGGCCGATCGCGGCGCCACCGCCCGGGCCGTGGAAAAAGAAGTCGCGCGCCTGATCGACGGCGGCACACCGGCCAGCCACGTCACCATCATCGGTTGGGGCGAGACCGGCGATCAGTTGATCGCCTCGGCCGAGCGCATCGATAACGGCGGTGTCGGCTATGTCATCATCGACGGTTGCAGCAATCCGCGCATCGGCTTTCGCCAACCGTTGAAAGGCCGCTTCCTGTCGCTGGCCATTCCCAAGCCCGACGGCACGGGCGCCAGCTGCATCGGCACCTTCTCCGCGCGCGGCTCGGCCAGCAATTTCAGTTTCGACGAGGTGTGGGTGCAACCCTCACCCGACGGCAACAAAACCATCCCGATGTTGATGATCGCCGAAGCAGTCAATTCCTGGGCGCACGACTCCAACAACGGCAGCGACGCCGATCCGCGCTAGCACTAGGCCCAGCCGCCGGCATGGCCGATCACCTGGCCGGTAATAAAGCCCGCACCATCCGAGGCCAAGAACGCGATGGTGGCAGCGATCTCTTCCGGCTTGCCCAGCCGGCCCAGCGGAATATTGGTGGTCATCTTTTTCATCGCCGCCGCGTCGGCCAACAGCGCCGGCGGAAAATAATCCGGGTTTTCGACATAGTTCGACGCCACGGCGTTGACGGTGACGGCGCTCCGGCCCAGCTCCTTGGCTAAGGATGAGACCAGCCCGTTGCAGGCGGCGCGGGCCGAGACATACATCGAATAATTGGCCAGGCCACGCAACGGTGCGGCCGACGACACCAGGATGATACGGCCATAGCCGCGCTGCTTCATGCCGGGCGCGGCCAGCTTGGCCATCATCATGGGCCGCACGGCCAGCGCTTCCAGCGCCTCGCGATAGCGCTCCACGGTGATCGCTTCCAAGGGTACACGCGCGGCCGGGTAAGCGTCGTTACTGACCAGCACGTCGATACGGCCATGCACCGCCTCGGCCGCGGCAAACATCGCCTCGTAGCCGGTGGCGACGACGGTATCGACGCCAGGCATGTCGGCGGCAAAGGCGCCGCGCAAAGTAGCGTCGGCGAATTCGTCGTCGTGGCACACCACTTTCATCCCGGCCGCCAGCAGCGCCCGCGCCGCCGGCCGCCCAGCAAAACGGGTGGCGCAGGTGATCAAGGCGATCATGGCAATTTTCTCCGGCTGCGGTTTAAGATGGCGCTAACCAATAAAGACTAGAGGAACATTCATGTCGATCGCCGCAGCGTCAATCTCGACTTTGGCCGATGTCGAAGCCTATGAAAAGACGCCGCTCAAAGCGCGCCTCAACGGCGTGGAGAACATCTACGACATGGTGAGCGCGGTGGCGCAACGCTATCCCGACAAGCCGGCGATCCACTATATCGCCACCGGCACGGCCGACGATCCGGTCGTGACTTATACTTACAAGCAGTTCATGCGCCGCATCACGCAGAGCGCCAATCTGTTCCGTTCCTTGGGCGCCGGACCCGAGGACGTGGTGTCGCTGATATTGCCGATCCTGCCCGAGACGTTCTTCTGCATGTGGGGCTC
>JBBSNV010000187.1:0-5049 GCA_038260375.1 Reyranellales bacterium | reverse complement strand
TGGTTCGACCATGCCGACGAAAGCAGCAGGAGGATCAGATGCCATCAGCCTCGGTCAAGGGCGCGGACATCCATTACGGCGTATCGGGCTCGGGTGAGCCTCTATTGCTGATCCCTGGCCTGGGGCTGGATCGCAATTACTATCGCCTCGGCACGCCAGATCTGGCCAAGCATCTCAAGGTCTATGCCGTCGATCCGCGCGGCATCGGCGAATCGAGCAAATCGCCCGGTCCTTACACGGTCGAAGCCTGGGCCGACGATTTCGTGGCGTTGATCAAGTCGCTCGATATCGGGCCGATGCATGTGCTGGGCTCGTCGTTGGGCGGCGCGATGGCGCTGGCGTTGGCCGAGCGCGCGCCCGATCTGGTCAAGAGCCTGATCGTGGTCGGCGGTTTCAGCGAGCTGGATCGTGCGGCGGAGCTTAACTTTGCTCTTCGTATGCGCCTGATCGAGCTGCTCGGCATGAGCCAGGAGGTGGCCGACTATATGGGCCTGTGGACCATGACGCGCGATTTCGTCAATTCCGATCCCGGCTACCAGCAGATGCTGGCCAATCAGGCGATCATCAAAAAGAATTCGCCCGAGCTTTATTTGGCCTTCGTGAAATCGGTGCTGGCTTGGGGCCGCTCCTTGCCCGAGCAAAAGGGCGAGGCCAAATTTACCGCCAAGCTGCCCAAGATCAAGGCGCGCACTCTGGTGATCGGCTCGAGCAACGACAATCTCATCCCGCTGGCTTTGAGCGAGAAGATCGCGGCTGGGATTCCCGGCGCCAAGCTGGTGGTGATGCCCGACGGCGGGCATATCCCGTTCATCGAAAAGCCGGCTGCCGTGGTGAAGATCGTGCTCGATTTCATCAAGGGCAAAGGTTGAGTCGATGGGACTGTTCGGCAAGCGCCAGGAAAGGGTCGAGGACGACAGACTAATCACCGGCCGTGGCCAGTATGTCGACGACATCAAGCTGTCCGGCATGTTGCATGTCGCCATTGTGCGCAGCCAGGCGGCGCGGGCGCGCATCAAGGTCGATGTGCGGGCGGCGGCGAAATCGCCCGGCGTGGTGGCCGTGTTCACCGGTGCCGATTTGCCGGCGACGGCAAAGCTGCTGCCCGATTGCCATCCCAACCCGGTGCTGACGCACGGCAAAGCTTCGCCGGTGCTGGCCGATGGTCAGGTGCGCTATGTCGGCGAGCCCATCGTGGCCATTGTGGCGGAGAATCGTTATCTGGCCGAAGACGCGGCCGATCTCGTTGATGTCGAATACGACACCATGCCGGCGATCATCGATCTGCATGCGGCTTTCGCCGAGGGCTCGGCCAAAGTGCACGACGATCTGGCGTCGAATTTGGCGGCGCGGCTGCCGGTCGCCACTGGCAATGTCGATAAGGCCTTTGCCGAAGCCGCCTGCATCGTGCGGCGCCAGCTGTCGATCCAGCGTGGCGCTGGCCAGGCGATGGAAACGCGCGGCATCGTCGCCCATTGGAACGATCATGAAGACCGCATGGTGGTGTGGAATGTGTCGCAGGTGCCCTATGTGCATCGCACCGCGATTGCCAACGCGCTGGGCTTGCCCGATCGCCAAGTCCAGGTATTGAACGGCGAAGTGGGTGGCGGCTTCGGCTACAAAGGCCTGACCTACACCGAAGATTTGCTGGTGCCGGTGATCGCGATGAAGCTCAGGTGCCCGATCAAATGGATCGAGGACCGGCGCGAGCATCTGATCGCCTCGTATCACGAGCGCACCCAACTGCACGATCTGGAAATGGCCACCACGCAGGATGGCGTGATCTTGGGCATTCGCGGCCGCTTCCTGCACGACACCGGTGCCTATACACCCTGGGGTCCGGTGGTGCCGCTGCTGACGGCGGTGAATATCCCCGGCCCCTATAAGGTGCCCAACTTCAACGTCGTGGCCAATATTCTCTACACCAACACCGTGCCGACCGCGCCGGTGCGCGGCGCCGGCCGGCCCCAAGCGGCCTATGTCTGCGAGCGCATGTTGGATGCGGTGGCGCAGAAGCTGTCGATCGATGCGGCCGATCTGCGCCGGCGCAACCTGATCAAGCCTGAGGAATATCCCTATCAGCTCGGCTTCATCTCGCGCGACGGCACCAACCGCACCTATGACAGCGGCAACGTGCCGGCCTTGATGGAACGGGCGCTGCAGATGATCGATTACGACAAGCGCAAGGTCGAGCGCGATGCGGCGCGTAAAGAAGGCCGCTATATCGGCATCGGCATGGCCTGCGTGGTCGAAGACACCGGCTTGGGTCCGTTCGAGGAAGTGGCCATGCAGGTCGAGCTCGACGGTTCGGTCACGGTGCGCATGGGCACGCCCTCGCAAGGCCAGGGCCAGCGCACCGCGTTTTCCCAGATCGTGGCGGATGAACTGGCGGTGCCGTTCGACAAAGTGCGTGTGCTGGCCGGCAACACCGACAATGTGCGCTACAGCATCGGTACTTTTGCCAGTAGGGCCGGCGTGGTCACCGGCTCGGCGGTGCTGATCGCGGCGCAACAGTTAAGGCAACGCGCGCTACAGCTCGGAGGCAATCTGTTGCAGGCGCCGCCCGAGCAGCTGACTTTGCAAGACGGCAAGGTGCAATCGGCTGACGGCACCAAGAGCGTGTCCTTGGCGCAGATCGTCGAAGTATCGCTGGGTCATTCCGGTGCGCCGCTGGCGTTCCGCGATCTGGGGCCGGGCATGAGCACGGTGGCCAGTTTCTGTCCGCCGACCAATACCTTCGCCACCGGCTGTCACGCCGCGGTGGTGGCGGTCGATCCCGCTACCTGCAAGGTCGAGATCCTGAAATACGTCGCGGTCGAGGATTTTGGCAAGGTGATCAACCCGATGATCGTCGATGGCCAGGTGCTGGGCGGCATTTCGCTCGGCATCGGCAACACTTTCTTCGAGCGTGCGGTCTACGATGCCGACGGCCAGATTCTGACCGGCAGTTTCATGGATTACCTGATGGCCACGGCCATGGATGTGCCACGGGTCGAGATCGACTATCTCGCCACCCCCAGCCCGCTCAATCCGCTAGGCATGAAGGGCGCGGGGCAGGGCGGCACCATTCCCGTACCGGCGGTGCTGTCGGGCGCGATCGAGGACGCGTTGCGTCCCTTCGGCGTGCAGTTGAGCCATGTGCCGTTCTGCGAAAGCGATTTGCACGCGGCGTTGGCCAAAGCCAAGGCGCCCAAGTCGGAGCGGAAGGCATGAAGCCGCCGCCGTTTTCCTATGTCGCGCCGGAGAGCGTGGCCGAGTGCCTGGCCTTGCTGGCGCAGTATGGCAGCGACGCCAAGATTCTGGCCGGCGGGCAGAGCCTGATGCCGCTGTTGGCGCTGCGCATGGCGCGGCCCGGCGTGGTGATCGATATCGGCCGCATCAAAGAGCTGAACTTCGCGCGCAAGGAGGGCGATGTGGTGCGCATCGGTGCTGGCCTGCGCCAACGGGCCATCGAACACGATCCAATTTTTGCCCGCGAATTGCCGTTGCTGCGGCAGGCGGTCGGTTTCATCGGCCATGTTGCTACGCGCAGCCGTGGCACCATCGTGGGCTCGTTGTGTCACGCCGATCCGGCCGCCGAATTGCCGGTCTGCGCCGCGTTGTTGAATGCCGAGTTCGTCATCGTCAGCCAAGGAGGCGAACGCAAAATTGCCGCCAAGCAATTCTTCGAAAGCGCGCTGGTCACGGTGCTGAAGGACGATGAGCTGGTCACCGAAGTGCGTTTTCCATCGCAAAGGCCGGATATGGGTTTTGCGTTCAGCGAGATTGCCCGGCGACATGGCGACTTCGCCATGGTTTCGGTCGGCGCGATCACGCAGCGTAACGGTGCTTCCCAAGTCGATTCGGCTATTGCGCTGGGCGGGGTCGGCGCCACGCCGCTGGTGTTCGGTGTTGAAGATTTCGCCCATGGCGACGGTGCGGCGTCCTATAAAAGAACCGCCAATGTGGTGATGGAAGCGTTGGAGCCGCAGGACGATCTACACGCGACCGCCGACTATCGCCGTGCCATCGCCGGCGTCTTGATCGAGCGGGTGTTGAGCGCGGCTGCGGGGAGGATGCAGTGATACGTACACCCTCGGACACGATTGCCGTGTCGCTGACCGTCAACGGTCGGCCGATCAAAAAGACGGTCGAGGCGCGGCGCACTCTGGCCGATTTCCTGCGCGAGGATTTGAACCTGACCGGCACGCATCTGGGCTGCGAGCACGGCGCTTGCGGCGCCTGCACCGTGCTGATGGATGGCGCGCCGGTGCGCTCGTGCCTGACCTTAGTGGGGCAGGCGCAGGGCGCTGAGTTGCGCACGGTCGAAGGCTTGGCGACAAAAGCCGAGGGCGGCGAGACTTTGCATCCGCTGCAGGCGGCATTCAAACGCCACCACGCGCTGCAATGCGGCTTCTGCACGCCGGGCTTTTTGACAGCGGCGGTAGCGCTGCTCGATGAGATTCCCGATCCGACCGAATCGCAGGTGCGCGAATATCTGAGCGGCAATATCTGCCGTTGCACTGGCTATCAATTCATCGTCGATGCCGTGCTGTCGGCCGCGGCCGAAATGCGTGCCAGCAAAGGTGCTGCCAAGGGATCAACATGAGTGACATGAAGGTCGAAGCCATCGCGGCACCGATCCGCCAACAGGTGATCGTGGCGTTCCGTAATGCGATTGTTGGTGGCCGTTTCCAATCGGGCGAACGGCTGATCGAAAAAGAGCTCTGCGATCTGACCGGCTCCAGCCGCACCTCGGTGCGCGAGGCATTGCGCCAGCTCGAGGCCGAGGGCCTGGTCGAGATGGTGCCTAACAAGGGCCCGATCGTCGCTGCGATCAGCCCCGCGCAGGCGCGCAGCGTCTATCAGGTGCGTGGTGCGCTGGAGAGTCTGGCTGGCCGGTTGTTCGCCCAACACGCCAGCGACGAGCAACTTGACCGGCTTGAGACCATCGTCGATGAACTCGCGCGCGCTTATAAGTCGCGCCAGATCGAGCGTATCCTTTCCAGCAAGGATCGGTTCTACGAGATCCTGCTTGAAGGCTCGGGTAACGAGATCGTGGCTTCGGTGCTG